>JAKQGT010000276.1 GCA_029556005.1 Chlamydiota bacterium
AAGCTGGATGCCAAGAAGCAAGGAGAAAAGCTTGTTGAAACGTTTGACTTGGGAGAGTGTATTCATCGCTTAGTCGCGACGTATTCTGGGGGACAGCAAAGGCGCTTAGATATTGCTTTGGGGATGATGCATCAGCCTCACATTCTTTTCCTTGATGAGCCCACGAATGGGCTTGATCCTCAAAACCGAGCGAATTTATGGACAAAAATTTTCCAGCTGAAATCAGAAGGAATCACGGTCTTTTTAACCTCTCACTATCTCGATGAAGTTGACGCTCTTTCTGATCGATTGGCGATTATGGATTATGGAAAAATTGTTGCTAAGGGGACCCCTGCGATGCTGAAAAAAGAAATTTCGGGGGATATTGTGACAATAGGGGTGCGTAAAGAGATGCACTCTCAGGTTATTGCCCTTTTAGAAGTGGAAACAGCCATCATTCGAGAAATAACCCCTAGTGAACAAGAACTACGTTTGTATGTCGATAAAGGGGAGTCGGCTCTTCCTCATATTCTCCGCCTCTTAGACCAGGCAAAGATCCAATTGGAAACCATACAACTTGCTGTTCCTAGCTTAAATGATGTCTTTTTGAAGCAAACTGGACGATTACTACGTGATGAGGATAGGGTATGAAGGTCTTAAGAGAAGTAGGATTATTAACATTTCGGTGCATTCAAGCGTGTTTACGTAATCCTGTCTTTTTATTCATGGGTGTAGGGACACCCCTGATTTATTTAGCCCTTTTCACCCCCTTACTCGGAACCCTTGTATCCAGAGGGAGTTTAGAGACAGATCATATTTTAACCCTTTTTGTTCCTGGGATGCTCCCCATTATTGCCTTTTCTACAGGACTTTTTACCGGTTTTGGGATTATTGATGAATTACGCGCAGGGGTCATTGAACGTTTACGAGTCACCCCTTCTAGTCGGTTTGCGATTCTTTCAGGGCATGTCTTTTTTGATACCTGCTCAGCTCTTTTTCAATCGCTCCTTTTTGTGTTAATTGCCCTTCCGTTTGGTTTCCGCGCAAATATTTTGGGGCTGGGAGTGCTATTTATTCTTTTAGCTCTTTTAACGCTCATTACTTCATCTTTTGGTAATGCCATTGGAGTGATCATGAAAAGTGAAGATCGTTATGCCCCGATTGTACATGGAATTAATCTTCCGATCCTCCTTCTTTCGGGAACGCTTCTTCCCATGTCTTTAGCTCCCCTCTGGCTCAAAACGATTGCCCATTTCAATCCTGTCTTTTATGTCGTAAACGCCTCACGTGCGCTAGCTGTCGGAGATTTTGGTGCGGTTAGCATTGTCTATGCATTCTTGATTTTGATTCCTTTTGCTGTTTTGACGATGTATTGGGCTACCGGCGTATTTAGAAAAGCGGTTACCTAAGGATCTCATGCAGGATAAGGTTAATATTGAAGAAAAATTTCGACTAGTGGATGTGTACTGGACCCCTAAAATCTTAGGGCAAGTGAATGAATCGCATGTCAAAATTTTTAAAGCCAAAGGAGAGTTTGTTTGGCATTCACATGAAGAGGAAGAGGAATTTTTTCTTGTGATCAAAGGACAACTCACCATCAAAATGCCGGATAGGGAAGTTGTGATCCATCCAGGGGAATTTTTCATTGTTCCGAAGGGAGTGGAGCATTTACCTTATGCTAAAGAGGAGGCCCATATCCTCCTTTTTGAACCTAAAAATGTGATCAACACTGGGAATGTGACATCAAAGGAAACAGTCAGCGATCCTGATTGGATCTAAATTTTAAAAAATAATCTATGCGTATTGCCGTTTCAGGAACCCATTTTTCGGGGAAATCCACTCTTATTGAATCTTTATTAGAGTACGTTCCCCATTATTTATCTGTTGATGAACCCTATTTTCTTCTTGAGGAAGAAGGATATGAGTTTTCGGATCCTCCTATACTCGAAGATTATGAAGCGCAACTTGAGAGATCCATTGTAGCCATTCAAGAGAGTCAGAAAAATACACTCTTTGATCGGTGTCCTTTTGACTGCTTAGCTTATATGCTAGCTAGTGGAGAGGTAGATCTTGAAAACTGGATCCCGAGAGTGAAAGGTGGGATTAAGCGATTAGATCTAATCATTTTTGTTCCTATCGAGCATCGGGATCGGATTCCGGTTCCCTTCTCTGAGGATTTGAAGCTTAGAATGCTTGTCGATGAAAAGCTTCAAGAGCTCCTATTATACGACTCTCTGGGGATACTAGACTCGATCGAAGTCTTGGAAGTGACGGGGAGCTTAGAGAGTAGAGTGAAAATGGTAAAAACCTTTCTTTCCTGATCCTAAGAGGCCTTTCCGAGTGGGGGTATGGGGGATAAAAGGGCGCGGATCATTTGGGAGGTTTCGGGATTATGCAGAATCTCTTCAACCGAGAGCTTATAGCGATAGGTCCAATTGCTATCAGAAATAGTGCCGGGATAGTTAATCCGCTGCTCTTCAATCGATTTAGTCAGATGGGGGGGTAAGACATCATGAAGCAGCTCAATGTGAAAGAGGCTTGCAGAATGGAGATCTTGCCAAAGGAGCTGCTGCTGCTGCTTTAAACTGAGCTCTGGGGAATAGGTCCATCCCTCTTTTGCTGCAATCACTTTGGCGCGATCGGGATTTTCTTTCCACCAGAGGCGCAAGGGGGGATTGTCATGATTAGAAATTTGAGAGATGCTCAGGACAGGGGCATTTTCTCCTGGCAGGATTTGATCTGCAATCGCGTTTTTACTATTGGTGTAGACAAAGATTTGCCAACCCGGAATGCCAAATTGTAGAAGGACATTTTGGGTTGCTATTGCCATGCCAAGGTCTTCTGCAACGGGGAGGGCATTTGAAGTATGGGCCATTTCTGTGAGCACTTCTTTTCCATTTTTTACAGCTTGCTCGAGAGTTTCGGGGACGAACTTCCCCTCTTTAGGTGAGGAGCCTCGAGGAATTTCATATTGATAGAAGTACCCTTTACAAAAATCGAGGCGGTAGAGGTCATAAATCCAGCTAAAGGTTTGAACCCGATCGGTGATTAAATGGAGATGTGTCGATTCAATAGCCTCCCAATTGTAAGGAGGGAGTCCCCAGTATTGTCCTTGGGGTTGGAAAATGTCAGGAGGGGTGCCTGTACTGAAGTTGAGCTTGAAGGCATCGGGATGGCGCCAGGTTTCAAAACTGTTATGATCGATAAGAAAGGTCATATCGCCTAAAAG
Source organism: Chlamydiota bacterium (assembly GCA_029556005.1). Lineage (GTDB taxonomy): Bacteria > Chlamydiota > Chlamydiia > Chlamydiales > Simkaniaceae > JAAKFF01. Next base: position 3,209 of record JAKQGT010000276.1, read on the forward strand.
AAAAACCCCTTTTTGATTCGCATAATGATGAACGTATTCCATTTGCTCAAAGCAAAGAGATTGGACGATTTTGTAGAAGAGCATCTCTTGCTGGTATTGTTTTTTGAGGTTGTCGACTTCGGGATGAGTCGGAGTCTGAAGCTCTTCGGGCCACGTTTCCCAATGAGTCCCATAGTGATCTCTAAGGACTTTATAGAGGGCGTAGCTATCGAGCCAGGGTGTTGTTTTGGTAAGAAATGCTTTGTAGAAAGGGCGATTTTGCAGTTTTTCTGAAAAGGCTTTCACATATTTTTTTAACCACTCTCGTTTCTTTTGCAGAACTGTGGTGTATTCAACCCGAGGGGTTTGGTTGTAAGCTTTTAAATTCTTTAGATCGTTTTTAAGATCTTTTGCATGAGTCAAGAAGGGGAGAGACTCTAAGCTGATGTAGATGGGATGGAGGGCATTGAATGAAAGGGGGCTGTAGGGACTTGCGATATCCCCTGTATCATTGAGGGGAAGGAGCTGCAAAATGTCCATTCCATTATTCGCTAGCCAGTTAATCAAAGGGATTAAATCGAGAAATTCTCCATTTCCCGAGCTATGGCTACTATGAATGCAGAGGAGAGGGACATCAATTCCGATATGGTCTTTAACGCCGATTCGTTCCCAAGCAGAGCGTGTGGGATACGTCGAAATAGGGAGATCTGCATGGGCTGAAAAGAAGAAAATAAGGAAGAGTAAAAGAGTTTTCATGGATCTTCTGGGGGTTTATGAGCCCAGGCAATTAAGCTGTATTGGAGAGCTTCTTCAATCGAGAGGTTGATGGGTTTGACTTTTTCTTTCGGGAGGATGACCGTATACCCTCCAATTTGATAACTCATGGGAAGATAGACGGCAATGCGATCGCGTTCCATTGCAGGGAACTCTGAAAAATTTTCTCGCGTAATGAATCCTACAAGCTGCATCCCTCCGACTGTTACTTCAACCACCTGGTTTTTCTCACCTCCCGGCGCGCTTTGAAAAAATCGGGTGACGTTTTTTAGCATTTTGTAGAGAGAATTAAAGAGAGGGATTCTTTTCAGAATGCGTTCAAAGAAGTGGGTGATTTTGGAAATGATCCATGTGTTGAGAACAGCACCGACTAAGAAAAGGAGGATGGCTGCTGCCAAAATTCCCATTCCGGGATAATAATACTTGGGTCCGATCAGGTTTTTCATAGGAGTTCCCACAAGCTCCTCTAAAAAGGTAAAGAGCCAATAGATAATTCCTATCGAAATGGTTAGAGGAGCTATGGCGATCAGACCGCGTTTAAAAATTTTCTTCATGTTCTGAATAGTATCAGGACGTTAATTTCTGCGCGAGAAAGTACTGATTCCCGTCTTTATCCGTAAAAAGGGCAAGTTTTACTTCGCCTGGTACTTCCACAATATCCCCTAAAAATTGGACGTCGTGAGACTCGAGGAATGCCTTTACTTCCTCAATATTGTCTACACTGATGGAAACGATAGCGTTTGTTCCTGCTTTCATTCCTTCTCCCATGGGCTCACCAAAGCCTACACGTCCTCCTTCATCTCCTTCAAGCTCCATCCAATGATAACGCTTATCGTACTCTTTCACTTCTAATCCCAGAAGGTCAGAGAATAAGCGTTTTGTCTCTTCTAAGCTAGAAACGGTAACGCAAGACATGGAGATTCCTTTAGCAAGTTTTGTTTGTGTCATGGTGATTCCTCCTTGATGGTTTTGAAACAGAAAATAGTTTACATACATTTTATTTTTTTTCTGTTAAAAATGTTGCCATGCGAAAGTTGGGCTTTTTCATTGGGGTCGTTGTAGGAGCGGCTTCTGTCTTTTCCTATCAGATGATGGAAAAAAAACACCATCCCAGTGCCTTTCCAATATTAGAAAGGCAAGGATATACGCTTGCCTACGACTCTCGGGGAAAAATCCCTTTTTGGACACATGAACAGATCAGTAAAGAGAGCCTAGCCAAAGTTGCAGATAGAAAAAGGATGGATTTTTGCGAAGACCCCCACCTCTATGCTTCTCATCGGAGTACACTCGAAGATTATGCAAAGTCAGGATTTGATCGGGGACATGTCGTCCCAGCTGCCGATGTCCGTTTTTCAGATGAGGCTTTAAAAGAGACGTTTTATCTTTCGAATATAGTCCCTCAACATCCCCAATGCAATCGGGGGATGTGGGTACAGCTAGAGCGGTATGTCAGGATGCTTGTAGATGAAGAAGGTCCCTTGGAAGTGATTTCTGGACCCTTATTTATTCCTCAAAAGGGGAAAGATGGGAAGCGTTATGTGACCTATCAAGTGATTGGAAAAAACGATGTTGCAGTTCCCACTCACTTTTTCAAGGTAATCAAAAACGTCCTTAAAACGTGGGTCTATGTCATTCCCAATGGTCCTGTAAAAGGAGAGCTTAAAGATTATCAATTTTCTCTCGAAGAACTCGAGCGGATTTCAGGGATTCAATTCACTTATTAATGATTGAGTAATGTGGAATTTTTATGATGCCTCTTTCTCCTCAAGCTTCTAATGTTTGTGATACTGTAAAAATCTCTAGGTTGCCTCCGGAAATGGTATTCAACATTTTTAGACTCATTCCTCCTTATCATTTACGAGTTTTAAGGTGTGTTTGCTGGGAATGGAAATGCTTGGGAGAGCATAAGAGTTTTGAAATAGCAGTACAAAACTCGTATGGAAAAGCCGTCTGGGAAAGGCATTATGGAGAGATTGGGGACGAACCCCTGTTTTCAAAGAAAATGTGGAGAATGATAGATAGAGAGTGTGCTGTACAAGTAGATCCTAAAATCAATGGTTGTGTTTTTTCTCGACTATTCATCCTTATCCCTCAAACGGTTGCTGAATCTTCCTATACCCTCGATTTGCTTGAGAAACTCTTAGAGTTTCCTCTAAAGGGAACTCCGAGATCTCTTATGGTAACTGAGATTGCAAGAGAGAGAGTTTGGCGCGATAGGGGATCGTCTTATTGGGTAATGACACCTAGGGAATTGATTCCAGAAAGTTTGCATAAAAGTCCCTCAAATATCCCAGAGTTTTTGACTCGTTATTCACAGACTGTGGGTTGTAAGCATGATTGCCCTACCTTACTCGAAGGCATTACGATTCTTGTGCTTAGAAACCTTAAAGGTGGGAGTGAATTTCCTGTCGATCATCCTGTCTACTGTAAAGAAAAAGTTCCATTAGGCCCCTATCACGTACAGGCAGCTTGTTGGTATAACCCATTTCAAAATAGGGTATTAGTAATCGCAGATGCTAGTTATCGTTCGGGAATCCTACCTATATATAGAAAATAATTTTCTTGTCTAGCTTATTATCAAGTGTTTATTGATTTTTGCGATTGTTGTTTATTTATTAAAATAAAATAAATTATTTGATATAATAATTGTTTAAAAAAGGAAGGGTTATCAAATGACAGCAGCATTTTTTCATTCAATTGGAAACCGGCTCTGGATCCATACTAGTCATAGCGCAGATTTACCCCCTTATAAAGGTCCAGATCCATCTGAAATGGAAGCGTATAACCCTGACTACGGTCAGGTGCAAGAGTCATCCCAGGAGCCTGAGCTGAAATGGAATGTTTTATTTGTTGGGGGTATCCTAAATAAGGAAGATAATGTAGCGGCAAATGTTGAAGAATTACGAAGCAAAACCTGTCCAGCAATTGGTTTATTTTGGAACAACGTTTACGCACTCCATCGTCATGATAGAGTTCCCAAGCCTGTTGTGGTAGAAGCATTAGCGGGTTCCATTGAGGAGTATCTTACAAGAGGAAGGCTTTGTATTGTAGCACATAGTCATGGAGCAAAAGTAGTCGCACTAGCACTAGAAAACCTGATGGAAAAACGTAAGATTAAACCTTATGAAAGAGACCTCGAAGTTTATACTTATGGTGGAGTCACAACGGTAGAGAAAGCTTATGCTAGGCGAGTCGAGAATTATAGAAATAAAGATGACTCCGTACAGCTTTTAGGAACACTTGCATGGCATGAGGGAAATGGTACCCCTTGGGAGATTAGCAGTCCAAAAGGAGGACACCAGTTTATTGAAGGGTATGCAGATCATGCTGCAGGAAAAGTGAATGATTTCATTGTGAGATCCTCAACACCTGGCCAGATAATCTATTAAACCCCCGAGTGCTCCTTATTTTTCCCATTTGACAATGGGGTCTCATTCTCTTTATCCTTTCTTTCATGGAAGATCAAGTTTTTGAAGGAATGGATTACACAAAGGTGTCCTTTGCAGGGCACCATTTTTCTAGTTGTACTTTCAAAGATTGCCTTTTTATGGAGAGTTCATTTTGCAACGCCCAGTTTGTATTTTGCACCTTTATCCGCTGCAATCTGAGTTTGGTCAATACGGAAGGGTGTCGCTTTCAGGAAACGACCTTTGAAGCCTGTAAGATTGTGGGGGCAAAATTTTATCTTTGCGAAAAGCGCTTTTTTTCGATTCAAGCCAAACACTGTGTATTAAAAAGTTGTAATTTCTCTGATTTGAAGATGAAAAAAGTCGATTTTTCAGAAAGTCAATTCAATGATTGCGATTTTAAAGAAACTGATCTGACTGAGGGGAATTTTAGTGGGTGCATGTTTGAAGAGACCCTTTTTCACAATTGTCAATTGATAAGAGCAGACTTTCGGAATGCACAGAATTATGAGATAGATCCCCAAACCAATAAGATTGCAAAAGCAAAATTTTCCCTCCCCGAAGCCCTTTCTTTACTCAAAGGATTTGACATTTTGATCAGCTAA
>JAKQGT010000303.1 GCA_029556005.1 Chlamydiota bacterium
GCTATTGAAATTCTTAGAGATCTCGATACCCCCCCGTCTCTAACGCAGCGTTTCAGCGGACCCATTACAGGGAAAAATGTTCTCATCTATCACATCATGAATAAGCCTGCCGATATTCTTCAAAGTGCAATTAAGCAAATCGAAAGTAACCTAGCCCAAATGGGCCCCGCATCTGCAGATATCACGCAAACACTGAACACCATGAAATTCATCCGCGAGAGCCATTCCCTCCTGTTCACAGGAACAGAACAATCCCTCGCTGAAGTGCGCTCCATTTTAGAAGATCTCGATACCCCCTATACCCAACAAGAACTCGAATACGTCCGGGGTGGATACTTCCTTTACAAGATCCAGTATGGAGATGAAGCGCAAATTGCCCGAGCACTCGAAAAATTCTTGGAAAACTTAAAAAAGTCTCCTTACATGAATAAAGATTTAATCGATACGATTGAATCGATGAAATGGATCAAGGAAAATGACTCCTTACTGTTTACGGGAGATCAAAAATCTTTAGACCAGATCAAAAAACTCCTCCCCTCTCTTGACGTTCCCCCAAATGTTGGTAAAAAAGCTTCTAAAATCCCTCTCAGCAGTGATTTTTACTCTTATTCTCCTAGCAATTTGACACCTCAAGAACTTCTCAAACAGGTACAGGATTACTACAAAAGCTTGAAGGAATCGGATTTATCCGACGCAGCCTTTATGCATGCCCTCGCTTCAGCTAAAATTGTTCCCTCTTCAAATGCGGTTGTTTTCACCGGCGATCCAGCCTCTCTTGCCCATATCCAAGAGCTCGTGATATCCATGGATAAACCTTCAGGCATTGTAGAGCAAGAGATGCATGTCTATGTTTATAAAATCCAGTATGTCGATCCCGAATACGTTGAAAGCTCCCTACAAAAGCTCGGAAAATCGGTTCCTTCTACTGACCCTCTAGCTCAAACGATCGACAATATGAAATACATCCCCGAATCCAATACACTCGTCTTTAGAGGACCTCCTTCTGCGATCAATCACATCAAACTCATTCTTCCCACGCTGGACAATGCCGAAACAGCCAAAGTAGAACAGGAACATAAACCTACATACCTTGTTTACTCCCTCCAAAATGCCCCCGGAAACGAAGTATTAAAAGAGCTAGAACAGACAGCCAAAACAATCAAACCGAATACAGCAGCAAATAAAGAGCTGATTGAGTCGATTAAAAACGTCAAGTGGATCGAGTCTACAAACTCCTTGATCCTCACAGGAACTCCCCCAGTGATTCAACACTTGGAACAGATTATCGCCAAGTTTGATATTCCCCGCCCAGAAAAACAAAAATCCTCGTCATTCTATGTTTACAAACCCGAAGGGATTAGTGCCAAAGAGTTCTTAAAGCGCGTGAATACTGCTGCGAAAGAAATGGAAACTGCGGGACTTGCTGACAATGCTCTGATCAAAACCATGGAATCGGGAACTCTTGTTTCGAATAATACCGCAGTCATGTTCACTGGAACCCCTGATGGGATCGAAAAACTTAAAGCTGTCCTCCAAACCTTTGATACATACAAAGAAGAACAACCCAAAACAAGTCAATTCTATATCTATAAACCTAATTCCATATCCGCTGAACAACTGCAAAAAGACTTTATAGCTGCTGCCAAACAAATGGAAAAATCGGGACTTCAAGATCCTGAGCTGATCGATGCTATGGAATCTGCAAAGGCAGAAAAAGGGCGGGTCTTATTTACAGGAACACCGGATGCCATTGATAAAATCAAAGTGATGGCTCGGATCTATGATACAGAAGAAGGTGTAGAAAAAAATTCTGAATATTATATTTTTAGACCCGTCAATCAATCCCCTCAATCGGTTGTTGAACAGGCTCAGCACACTGCAGCTGAAATGAAAGACTCAGGTTATGCAGATCCCAATGTCATGAAAGCCCTCCAGTCCGCTTCCATTGTCTCCAAAGGGACGGGTGTTCTTTTTACTGGAACTCCCAGTGCAATTGCGCAAATTAAAACCATTGCTCCGACGTTTGATTCAGAATCTGCCCCCGCGGTCTCTCAGTTTTTTGTTTATCAGCCTCAACACATCTCTGCTGATGCCCTTAGAGAACATGCCCGCAAAGTGGCAATTGACATGGAAACGAGTAATTTTGCCAATCAAGCTGTCATTCAAACCTTAAAAACAACGCGTCTGGTTTCGAATGGAAAAGCCGTTCTCTTTACAGGAACTCCTCAATCTCTTTTAGAAGTGAAAAACCTTCTTCCTACTCTAGATTTTGCAGAAGGCCCCGTAGATGTCGGTCAAACCACGTTTGTTGTTTATAAAATCCAACATGTTTCTGGTCCTGTCTTAATGGGTTTTCTCCGCAATATGGCAAACGACTTCCGTAGCGCCAACTCTAAGCAAGAGGACCTGATCACAACCCTCAATAACATGCGGTATGTCAAAGACACAAATTCCCTGATCTTTACGGGAACTCCAGATGCTGTTCAACAAGCCATTGCTTTAGCAAAACAATTTGATATTCCAGAATTGGGACAAGAAACCCCCGCCCGCGCTCCTTCCGACTTCCTCATCTATAAACCTAAGTATGTCCCTGGAGAAGAACTCATTAAAATCTTGCACGATTTTCAACTCAACCTCATCAATTCAGGTGTCAGTAACCAAGGTCTTTTTGATACCATCAACAACTTGAAGTGGATGGAACGGACCTCTTCCATCTTAGTTTCAGGAGATGAGGATGATATCCAAAAAACGTTAAAGCTTTTAGAACGTTTTGATGTCCCTGGACCCGGAATCCCCCAAGGAGAATCGGGCATTGAAACCGTCTCCGACATGAGCTTCTTGATCTATAAATTGCAATACCACTCTGGAGGCGAAATCCAGACAGCTATTAAACAGATCGGCGATGATTTGGAAAAAGCTAAAAGTGCAGGCAATGAGGACCTCGTTCAAGCGATCAAAACACTCCAATGGATCGACATCACGAACTCCTTGATCGCCACCGGAAAAGCTGACGCTCTTGGGAAACTCAAAGAGCTCATTAAAAGCATTGACATCCCTTTAAAACAGGTCTTTGTTGAAGTCCTCGTACTAGAAACAAGTATTGGAAATCAGCTCTCTTTCGGATTACGTTGGGGCTCTCAAGGAGTCTACCGCAATAAGTTCTCCTATGGAACCTATATGTCCCAACCCAATAGCCAACAAAATCCTGATCCCTTGGGAGGCGTCTTTACATCTAATCTTTCGCAAGTGACAGCAACGAATACCCCTACCGGCCAATTTATTCCCATCTCTGATGGGATGGATTTAGGAATCATTGGAGATATTATCCTCCATAAAGGGCAAACCTATCTAGCTTTGGGTTCTCTAGTAGATGCCGTCCGTGCAGATGGAGATAGTACCGTCGTGATGAACCAAAAAATCATCACTCAAGACAACAAAATGTCCACCTTTTTTACAGGGCAAAATATCCCCTATACGGGCTCTGTCGTGACTAATACGGGTCAAAACACAACAGTCCAAAATTCCAACCTTGAGTACCGAGATGTGGGTGTTAGCTTAAGCATTACCCCTACAGTCGGAAACAATGACATCATTACTCTTGCCATCGAAGAAGATATTTCGGAACAGGTCCAAACAGAACAAGGAAGTGATACAAATACAGGGCAGGTTTTTGGAATTACTACCTCAAAAACCACCACGAAAACGGTGGTCAGTGTTCCTGATAAAAGCTTCCTTGCGCTCAGTGGATCGATCCAAGATAGCACCACCCATACCCGTACGAGCGTTCCTTGCCTCGGAGGGCTCCCCCTCATTGGAGCTGCCTTCAGCCAAAACGACTCAAACTATTCCACATCTAATATCATCATCTTCATTCGTCCGCAGATCATCAAGTCGTTTGATACCTACGCAGAAATCACGGAGAGACAAGAAGACATCTTCCGCTCTCAATCCAATGCAGAAGACTTCGATGCAGGGCTAGAACTCGTAAAAACCCCAGACGATTCCTACTAGACTTCTGACCTTTTTCATGGTAGAATCCCTTCCTCAATTCACGAGGAATACATGAGAGCGAAACTGCTAGTTTCTTTACTTTTTTTACTCGCTCTTGCTGGCTGTTATAAAGTACCAGACAAAATCGAGCCACAGGTCAATTATTCTGTCCAAGACCGTTACTTAAAGAGCCTCCCTGCTGCTTTCCCCCCTCTTTCTGAGGAGGAGAAACGGGAAGAGTGGGGAAAGGAATATTTAATCGCACAAAAATTCTCACGCGAGCTCGACCTTTACCGTGCCATTACAACTTTTAAGCGTGCAGAATTTCTCCTCCCCCCAGGATATCCTCAGCGCTTAGAAGAGATTCAATATCAGATCATTCTCAGTTACTACTTAGGAAAGCGCTACGATGATGTAATTCAAACTTTTGATCACTCCGTTCTCTATAACGCCAACGCTTCCTTCTCTGCTTACTGTGACCTTCTAGTCATTATGTACGATAGCTATTCGGAAACAGGGCAACAAGATAAGGCCCTCTATGTTTTTCGGATCATCCAGCACCATTACCCGGATATAGCCAAAAAGCTGGAGCTTTCAACAGCTTTCTTAGAGGGCGATCTCAATAAGCTACGTGAAGAGGAACGGATAGAACCTCCCAAACCCTTTCTCACCCATTTTTTAGAGACCTACGACGCAAAAAAAAAATCTGTGAGTAAAGCCCAATGGGCCAATGCCCTCCTTCCGGGAGCAGGTTATCTCTATGTCGGGCAAAGACAAGCTGCCCTTACCTCTTTCCTTCTCAATACGCTCTTTATTTATGCTGCAGTCCAATTCTACTCCCATGGATATATCGCTGCAGGCATTATCACAACGAGTTTCGAGATGGGGTGGTATTTTGGAGGGATCTATGGAGCGGGAGAAGCCGCAAAATACTATAATGAATGGCTCTATGAAAAGCAGGCCTATCCGGTGTTAAACCGTCAAAAGCTTTTCCCTGTTCTTATGCTAAAATATGGATTCTGATGATACGGTTAATACTTTTTCTGAAAAATAAGATCCTATTTGACTATGTCGGCTTAGCAACAAATTTTTTGTCTTCACTCGCGTCTTGCCGCAGGGCAATGGTCGCTCGCTCCAGACACAAAAATTTGTGCTGCCTTCTTGTCAAATTCATGATTTTATTTTTGAGAAATGGTATTATTGGATTGCCTTGAGCAAGAGTCCAGCAAGCGCATAGCGATTTTTAGGGTTTCCCGAACGGAGCGAGGTGAGTAAAATGTCGATTCCGTGGAAATCATGACTTTCCGCTAAACTTTCAAAAGCTTCGATTAAGAGGCGCGATGTTTCTTCGGGTGTGAGTTGAAAGGAAGAAGGATTGGCTTCTTTACGATCGGTCCAAGAGAGCATCGCGCGGAAGCGAATCAACTCGTGATCTTTTCGCGATTCAATCCACTGATAAAGGGTCTCTTTATGAGGGCCTTCGACATGCATCCGGTAAAGGGCCAAATGACAATAGGTACGAATAAAAGGTGCTCCTGCATGACGGGATTCTTCTTGAAGGAGAGCGATCGCTTCTGGAGTGTTTACATTCTCCAGTAAACGGACTAAAAAGGGAATCAGATCGTTTTGCTTATTGAGAAAAATGGCGCGCGCAATCCTTAAAAAATCTTCTTCCGGAAGCTCTAAAGCATCCTGCAAAATTTGTTCACGGAGCGCCAGAGTGATAGAGGGAATATCTTGCTGTGTTTTTTTTGCATATTGGGTGCAAGAGGGAATCACTTTCCACGCCATGAGAGTATGGCCTAACGAATAGATAGGTTGAAATCCCAAGTCCTTTTCATCTTTAATGAGCATTTGTAACAGGGTGGGAACGCACCGAGGGTCACGTTTTTTCAGGAGAACCAAAGCACTGTTTGCCCGGATATGAAAGTTGTAATCTTTTAGGAGGGAAAGGAGGAGGGGTTCTGTGTTGGGCATCTGAATCAGCAGGGGAATCGCTAAAGGGTTTTTCTGGAGGGCACTCTCCATAATGGGTTCGCGGTAGCTATGGTCTCCTAAGAGGGTCAACGAGCGGCACGCGGCTAATTTTACATTCACGTAGGGGGACTCAGAAAGCTTTTTTAGAAGGGGAATGGAGTGAGAATCTTTTAGGTACCCCAAAGCTGCAGCACAGGTTTCTTGTTCTGCTTGATCAGAATGGGTCGCTCCTGCCCGAATGTCATTTAAAAAATCATCACGCCCAAATTTGGCTGCTGCCAAGATGGCTGCTAAACGTACATTTAGGTGGCGATCGCCAATCATCCTTT
>JAKQGT010000311.1 GCA_029556005.1 Chlamydiota bacterium
GATTTCTTTTTTCGATACACTGATTAAATGCTACATGATCGGAAGGATCAAGACACTTTCTTAATAGGTCTTGATAATTTTTTTCAGCTTCCTCTAAGGGGGCGGCTAAATCGCGACTGACTCCATCGGAATCAGGCAATGTCAAGATATTCCATAGAGGCTTAAGGAGAGGATCTCCCTGAAGCTGGCTTAAAAAGGAGGCTACACTTGGGAAAGAGCGTTTTGCTAAAACAAATTCTTTGTCATACTCTCGCATGAGTTGTTCCACTTCGGTGTAAGGTAAACGTTGCTTTTCCATCCCTCGCACACGGAACAAGGCGCGCATTTGACTGAGGTTTTTCCCATCCCCACAGGGTAAAACAGCCGCTTGGGCTAAGTTATCTTGCATCCAAGAGAGCATCAACTCTCTAAAGTCTCCCCCGTCTTGGTTATTTTGAAGCATGTGTTCGTGGAACATTCTGATGACATCTCTGGGGTTGTAACCCAAAGCATCAAAAGCTTGAATCACTCGCGGACCATCTCCCCTATTCCGATAATCCCCATAGTTGTCAAGATTAACGGGGCGATCTCCCGGAATTCCACGCGCTTCTTTGAGATGGTACATCACATTATCACGTGTATGTGTATTTTGCTGGTGCAATCTCTCCATCAAAATAGCGCGATGGTTCCCCCACAAGGTGCGGATCTGTTCGACAAAGGTCAGGTTTTTCTCTGTTTCTCCTGAGAGACGGCAGCGACATTGATAAAAAATCTCTTTCCAGCGGCCACTACATGCCTGACCTGTCCGTCCTAGATCGATGAGAACACTAGCTTTAATCCCATTTAAGGGTTCTGTAGAATGGGGATCTTCCCTTAAAAATTGGCCGGGATGTTGTGGATCAGGTATCGGCCTCCCTTTCTCATCCCACTTAAGCTGGAGATAATAGGCAACCGTTTCTAAATGCTTTTGATGGTCATCGTAATAGGCCCGCCTTGCCAAAGCATCATGGGGCGCTACAGCATCGGGCAAGTTATGTTTAATTCTCCGAATAATGCTCCCCATCCCTGTTTTTAAGGCAGAAGGAGAACGCTCACATCCGTTATCCATGCGGGCATTTCTATCTTTATAATGGGGCTGGTCGGGATGGTTAAAGTTGATCCGATCAAAGAAATCATATAGCGTTTCGATAGAAACTTTATAGGGAAGCTCAGGAAGTTCATCGGCTCCTCCTCTCACCGTCGCAAAATTTGCATAATGGCTAGGGGGAATTTCAAATAGATCGTTCCAAAACCATTCTACATTGATACGGGGATAGCGAAGGACGACATCAGTAAGTAGATCGGAAAAACCTTCAAATGAGGAAGTACGCATGACCCTTTCGATTCCTTCCTGGGAATGGATAAAGAGCAAAATTTCAAGAGGGTTAACTTTGTCTACGTTTTTCGCATTGTGTTCGTTGATATTTCTCATCAGCTGATCGAGAAATGCTTGTTCACTACCATAACCATACCCCGTCGGAACCAGATGATCGAGACCGGGGAGAAGAGTTTTGCGACACTGCTCAATCCCTAGAACGGAGCGCCAGTTAACCGTCGGGACCTCTCGTCCCATTTCCAAGGCAAAGCGAATATGGGGATATTCATTTCTGGGCACCACTTCATCACAAAAGGTTTGGAAATTCCACCCTTTATCAATCATCTTTTTCACAATCGCTGTCCGCCGGTCAACTTGGAGAACAACGCGCCTAAAAATATCCAATACATGGGTTCCATCTCTAGGAGGAACAGCGCCATTTTCTAAGAGCATAAAGAGATCGTCATTACGATTTCTCTCATAAGCAATACGGACGACTTCCCACCCGTTTTCCTGCATCGTTAAAAGGATTTTTCTCCTTCTTTCAAGGTCTCCTTGTAACACGCCATTTTCTAAAACGCGACGCATGATCGCATCACAGCCTATTCCTGGAGGAGGTCTTACTCCCAGCTCAAGAAGACCCACCCATAAAGGCTCTACTCCATCCTGATACGCTTTAGAAAAGGTTCCCCACCCCGCATCATCCATGGTTTTCAAAAGCTTCAGTCTGCACCCTTCTAAAAACGCTCCTTCGTCTACATTACCTGGAACAGTGTAGAGAGGCTTAAGAAAGGTCATCACATCAAGATCTCTGACTCTTTCATAAACCCCTTCTGCCGAAGCTTCCATTCCGTTTGCATTAGCACCCTGTTTTAAGGCAGCAATCCAAAAAAGGCGGGGGTCTACGTGGTCCATCATCCCAGGAGAAATATATCTCAAATCCCAAGCACTCTCAAACACGCGACTATACTGAGGATCTCTTTCATCTCCGATTGCGTTGGGATCTGCCCCATAGTTCATAAAAGCAAGGGCTCCTTGCACCCCAAACTTTTGATAAGCCATCCATAAAGGAGTTTTCCCTGTGGAGCCCGAACGGACGTTAAGGTCGACATCCTTTTCTGAAAGGGCCACAATCCCCTCAATTCCATGATCCTCTGCTTTGGGGTTAACGCCCCCACTCAAAAGGATGTGATGAAGGATCGTATCTCCCTGAGCATTTTTAAGGTTAGGGTGCACCACCCCTTCATTGATAAAGGTTAGAAAGGCATCGTACTCTTGGTCATAAAGGACCTCTAAAATCGTACGTCCCCGCGCATCTAATAAAGCAGAGTCCCCTTCATATAGCGTTAATGCATCTCGGACTAGCTGATACTGTCCCTTTTGAGCAAGGATATGAATAAGGGGGGTGCGCTCAAAGGCCGCATTCGGGTCAGCGCCACATCGAAGCAGTATTTTAACAATATCAAACTTATCCTCTTCAGCAGCCAGAATTACAAGAGGTTTTTCCTCTGCAATAAGGGTATTAGGATTGACACCTAACTGGACTAAGAATTCCACACTTTGTCCATCTCCCGCAACAACGGCCCTTTCAAATTCTTGAGAAAGGGTAAAACCAAAAAATTGCATCCCGATATAAATGGCCCAGTTCACAAGAGGAATCATTAACGCAAGACCTAAAGCTAAATGGACAACACGTCCGAATAAGCTAGGACCTTCAATACCTGGCTCCCCTTCTTGCACTTTGCTTTGAAAAAAAGCATAGTTGAGTTGATTTTTTGCCTCTTCGTAAGGGGGAGCGATCACCTTTTCAACGATAAATCGGGGAAATAAACTGCAAGAAATATGTGCCATATTAAGCCTCTATTGCATGAGAAGCATCGACAACTGCTTCAATTAGGGGTTCTACATCAATACCGGGAACAGGTTTTGCTCTATTCCACCATTCTACCACCTTGGGATAGTAGGGACGCACCACGTATTTGTAAGCTAAGAAGAGACCCAATACAAGCGCTGCCCCTTTGGCAATGACTCCCCAATCCGATTCCTTGGTTCCTGCCTCATCAGAGGGGCGAGACATATAAGGTGCAGGAACGTCTTCCATCTCTTCTTGAGGAGGGAGCTTCTCAAAAGTTCCGCGGAATATGCCTCTATCTTTATATTGCAACTCTCCAAGCTCCACCAGCATTTGGTAAAGAACTAAGGGATTAAACCCTTTTGTTTGTACAAAAACATCTCCCATCCCCTCCCTTTTTTGCGGACGGGAAATCTGCGTGAATAGCCCTTTATGGAAATCGCTAATATAAAAACTCATCGGAGAAGGAGAGACCGAAAAGACCATCTCTGCAAAGAAATGGGCAAGGAGCCCCTTGACTCTTGGGTCACTTAGCTTGACATGCGTAAGGGTATCACTCCCTCGCAGCGCTTCTAAAATAAAGTCTTCCCCTAAGGTCTCTCGGAGCGTCCTAAACTCGGGAGATCCCATCCACTCTCCGAGCGTCTGATCGCGCTTGATTTGTATTTTATCTGCATGAGCTAAAAACGTGTCCCTAATCTCCATTTGTGTCATGTCCCCTCGTCTTAACCCTTGTATTTTCAACGTGTGGGGATTCTCGACATCTAATAGGAAACGGGTTCCATTTCCTCTAGGAGGAAGGGTTGCCCCTGATCGTTCGTAATAAGGTTTTAGATAGGCGTCTAGCTCAGCTTGAAGAACTGGCACTTGCAGCCTTTCTTGCTCATATTCTGCATGTGTCTTTTCTTGACGCAGGACTTTTAACCTTTCTACACCTTCTTCTTCGATCATAAAGAGGTCTTCTTCCTCTACAAGGGTAAAGTATTCCTCAATCGTCTGAATTGCTTTTTGCAGACGCTCAACATTCCCATAGTCTCCTTCAGGCCAAAA
>JAKQGT010000018.1 GCA_029556005.1 Chlamydiota bacterium
GACCGTGTTCTGATTGGAACAACAGATACTCCTGTCGATACCCCCTCGTTAGAGCCGGTCCCTCTAGAGAAAGAAATTACCTTTATCCTCAAGGAAACGGGAAAGTACCTAACAAAGCACCCACAAAAGAAAGATATCCTATCTGTTTTTGCAGGACTCCGTCCGTTGATTGCCCACGAAGGGAAGAAAACCGCAGCCCTCTCTCGGGATCATACGATTATGGTTTCAGATTCAGGCCTTATTACCATTGCGGGAGGAAAATGGACTACTTATCGCAAAATGGGTGAAGATGTCATTGACAAAGCCCTTCTTGTAGGAGGGTTTGAAGAAAAACCGTGCAAAACCAAAACCTTAAAACTGCACGGTTACTTAGAGGGTGCCGACCCCATAGATCCTTGGAGTACCTATGGAACAGATGTGACTCTCTTAAGAAAAATTTTGAAAGAGCAACCCGAATGGGAGCAACTCCTCCATCCGAAGCTTCCCTATTTAAGAGGAGAGGTTGTGTGGGCTGCAAGAGAGGAAATGGCGCGCAGTGTCGAAGATATTCTTTCCAGGCGCACGCGCTCTCTTTTGCTCGATGCAAAATTAGCGGTCAGCGTCGCTCCCATTGTTGCAAGCATCTTAGCTAAAGAGCTTAACAAGCCAAAAGAATGGGAAAGCGAGCAAATTTTTGCATTCAAAAAGCTTGCGAAAAGCTATATGATTTCTTAGAATATTTCCATGATGAAGTGGATTTTTTCTCTTCTCCTTCTTTTTACCTCTCTCTGGGGAAATTCCCATGAAGCCCTTTTTGAAGCGCTTGATGTAGCCAATGCTGCAGAAGCCCACCTCAAGTGGTATCAAAAAGGAGACCGGTGGACCTTTGAAGACCGCTATGAAGAAAGACGGGATGAAATCCTCCCTCTTCTCGAAGCCCTAGGGTATTTTGAAGCTAAAGAAGCATCGAAAACGCATTATGATTATGCTGTTGTTCTAGGAGCTCTCCATGCTGCTGTTCAAAAACGGATCGATCACCTCATTGCAGAATACAACAGAGGGGTCCGTTTTGACACCATCGTCTTTTTAACAGGAATGCGCCCTGTCCACCCTGAAAAAGAGATGGGCTTTACCGGAACCGAAACCACTGTCATGATCCAGGTGTGGAATACGACCCCCATGCCAGAAGAGCTGCGCACCCTCCCCCTCATCATCATTGATGCTCTCCCCCTTCCCCAACAGGGGCGCCCCACAACAGAGAGCACGCTACTTGCTTGGCTAGAAGAAAATCCTAAACCGGGTTCTTGCCTCTTTTTTTCCTCCCAACCCCATGTCATCTGCCAAGATACCATTATCCGTTACGTTCTCCCCTCCTCTTTTGAAATTGAGACCATCGGCCCCGAAGGAGGAAGGAACCTTCCCCTCGCTGTCCTTCTAGATACTGTTGCACGGGGTTTCTATTGGTCAGACTTACTCTTGCAAAAGGATCTCAGGTAGCCGTTTCAAGGCATCAACAAAGGGAATGGCTTCAATATTTTCAAAATAAAGCCTCTCTTTTCCCCCATAAAGAATATAGAGCTTAGCCTCAGGATAATCCTGACTAAAAAGCTTCAGAGAGTGTAAGTCTTGAGGAGACAGGGTTTTTGACCTTTTCACTTCAAAGCCTAATAAACCTTTTTCTCCATACAAAACAAAATCCACCTCTTGTTTAGCTTGGGTCTTCCAAAAATAGAGAGAATACCCCAAGCGTAAATACTCATTTACGGCGCGTAAATGTTGAAACAATAATGTTTCTAAAGCAGCCCCTTCTGCTTCCTCTGGACGGTCGAAAGGTCCCATAGGACGCAAGGAGCGATAAACACCCACATCAAAAAAATAAAACTTCGTGCTATTCATCAATTTGCGTTTTGCCCGCTTTGTAAAAGTGGGGAGAGTGGTCGCTAGGAGAAGATCTTCCATAATGGAAAAATATCCTTCCATCACCTTTCTACTAATCTGTACTTCGCGAGCAACCGCAGAAATATTTAAAATACTCCCTTGAGAGAAACTTGCGATTTCTAAAGCTCTACTAAAACTATCCAGACGTCTTGTTAAACCCTCTTGCATAACTTCTTCACGGAGGTAAGTGGTAACATAAGAAGCTAAATACTCTTTAGGATCTCTATTTTGATCAAAAGTTGAAGGAAGTAAACCATAATTCAAAGCATGTTCAAGGGAAAAATCACCCTCTAATTCTTGGATGATTAAAGGGTGCATGGCATGCACAATCGCTCGACCAGCCAAAAGATTCACCCCTTTTTGCTTTAATTTTCGGGCACTAGAACCTGTCAATCCAAAGCGGTATTTTTTTTGTTCAATGAGTCGATGCACTTCGTTGAGCAGTTCAGGGATACGTTGGACTTCATCTAAGATAATCCACCCTTCAAAATTTCTAGGAATTCTCTCTCTAATCGCACTCGGATTTGAAAGAAGGGTCTGATAAGTCTCAAAGTCTAAGAGATCGAAATAGATAGCATCTGGAAAGGTCTCCCGAATCCATTGGGTTTTCCCTGTTCCCCTAGGGCCAAAAAGGAAGAAGCTGTCTTTCAATTGCTTATGCTTTCCTAACCACCGATTATACATAGATTTTTTCCTTTTAAACTCCATTTTAACACAAATATTTTCCCTGTCAACTCCAATTTCACTAGGATTTTTCCCCTATACATGACTAGGGTGATTCAAACTATCCTCTCGCGTTAAAAAAAACTTTATGCGAAAAGGAAGGGTGAGAATAGATAGAGATAGAGGTGCAAACTCGCCATGAAGAAAATTTTGCTTTTTTTAACGCTTTTCTTTTCCGTCTTTGCAAGTGAAGGCGAACTTTCCCATATCATCACCCCACGAGGAGGGACCGATCCTCTATCGGAAAATAAACTACTCGTCAAAGAATTTTACGATGCCTTTTCGAAAAACGACCCCCGAGCGCTGCAAGAAGTGCTCGCCTCAAACTATGGCGTCCAAGATTCGAACGTTGTTTTTGATTCTTCGTATAGTAAATATGACGCTTTCAGCAAAAACCTCAGCGTACGGACCCGCTCTCTCCATGAAGCTCTTCCCGATTTCAAGCTCAAGATCGTTGAGATGCTAGCAGAAGGGAATAAAGTCCTGGCTCGTATTCAGATCCAAGGGGTCCAACGGGGAGTCTTTTTAGGGGTTGAACCCACCGATAAACCCGTCGTCATCAAAATTTTTGCCATCTTTACCATTGAAGGGGGCAAAATCACCCATTTAAATGAAGTCTGGAACGAATTAGGCGTCATGAAGCAAATTGGCTACATCGTTTTGTAGATGCGCAAACTGAGCCTCACCACTCAAATTATTCTCGCCATTATCATAGGATCTTTTTTAGGGATTTTACTGGGCCCTCTTTGCTCTGTATTTGAACCCATTGGGAAAGCCTTTGTCATGTTTATCCAAATGGTGGTTCTCCTCTATATCCCTACCTCGATCATGCACGGACTCGGCTCCACTCGACCAACTGTTGCCAGGCAACTCTTTAAAAAGGGATGGATTTTTCTGTTTTTTATCTGGGGAATTGTTTTTACAGCCGTTTATCTCATGAACATGCTCTTTCCTCAAATTAACATTCTCTTCTTCGGAACAGGAGCGCACTCTTCTTTTGAACAAAACTTTCTGAATTATTTGGTTCCCGAAAACCCTATCTATGACTTGGTCAATAACATTGTTCCAGCTATTGCCATCTTTGCCATTATCATTGGAATCGCCCTCATGCACCTAACTCATAAAGAACCTTTGATCTCTTTTCTTGAGCGGGTCAACAATACCATTGAACAAGTCCTCAAAGGGATTACGATTGTCTCCCCTTTAGGGGTTCTTGCGATCTTTGCAAACTTTGTTGGAAATGTCAGCTTATCAGATCTCAAAGACTTTGAATTTTATATTATCCCCATGATCCTCATTGCACTCATCCTCACATTTTGGGTCCTTCCTGCCCTCGTGATCAGCTGCACCCCCCTAAAATACCGCGAGGTGATTGGCGATGTCCGCGCCGCCTGTTTTCTCCCCTTCGTCATCGGATCACCCAGTATTGCGATCCCCTTTCTCAGCAAAACTGCCCGTCATTATGCAGAGCGTTTTCAGATCAAAGATAAAGAACTCCATAGCACCTCTCAAATGATTGTCCCCATTGCTTATACCTTTACCCAAGTGGGAAACCTCTTCATCCTTTTCTTTATTATGTTCATCTCCTATTACTTCCGTCATGAGTTGGCAGGGGTGGATCAGATCCTTGTAAGCTTTCTCACCGTGTTGATGTCGTTTGGGGGACCTGAAGATGCGACCTATTCTATTTCCTTTTTAATCGACACTCTGGGTTTTCCCAAAACCGCTGTGAACATTTACGATAATGCCTCGATCATCACGCAAAATTTCCAAATTATCATCAGTGTATCGAGTATGGTCGCTTTTGTGATCCTCCTTCTTCTCGGATACTATAAAAGGTTAACTTTTCGACCAGCCACCTTTTTCCGCCATTTTTTTATCTTTTTTTTCCTCCTCATCACCACCGTTTTTAGTGCAAAATATCTGATCCAACGTTTCGTTCCCTTCCAAAATAGTGCGATGACTTATGACATCGATACCGCCCTTACAGAAAAGCCCCAAGTCACCCTGTACAAAATTGGGCAAAAAATTCCGCGCGATCCTGAAAGATTTGCTATTCAAGACACGTTGCAACGGATTTATTCCTCCCGTCAGATGTATGTAGGATACCATCCCAATCTCCCCCCTTTTACCTATTTTAACCAGCGGGGAGAACTCGTAGGCTTCAACACTGCCCTCGCCTATAAACTCGCCTATGACATGAATGTTGAGCTCATCTTTGTCCCTTTTATCTATAGCGAACTAGGAGAGAGTCTCAGAAGTAACCTTTTCGATATTGCGATGTCCCCTGTACTGCTATCAGAAGCAACCGTTGCCAATATGAACTTCCCCCACTATTACTTAAGCACCCCCAATGTATTGATCGTCCCCCGGAATAGAAAAGATGAGTTTACTAACTTCTACCACCTCCAAGAAAGTCCCTATTTAGTGATTGGTGTTCTAGGACACTACCAAGAAATCTTACGCCGCGTTCTCCCCAAAGCCAAAGCCTTCTCCATAGAAAACATTGAAGAGATCGACACCCTCTTAACAGAAGGGTTTATCGATGCCATGTTCTGGACCTATGAACAAGGGATCGACTACTGCCTAACCCATCCCGATTATGTCACGATCAAATATGGAGATATTTCTGGAGACTCCTTCTTAGCTTTTCCGGTGAAATTTGATGCCTTTGCTTTTATTTTCTTTTTGAATCGGTGGCTAACTATCCAAGAACATATTGGATTCAAAAAAACACAATACGATTATTGGATGCTGGGGGAGCCTCCCTATAAAGATGCCCCCCGTTGGAGCCTTCTCCGCAATGTCTTCCATCTGGTCAAATAACGCCGTTATGGATAAAATGAGAACTATGAAAAGACCTCTAATTCTCTCCCTCCTCGGTGTGATCTTTCTGATTTTTCTTGGCATAGCCCACATCTATACCCACCAAGAAGAGCTGCTGTTTCAAAAAGCCTCCCTCCCTGATGACCATACCTTTGCCTATGAAGAACCCTTTAAAGAACTTTTTCTAGAAACAGATAAAGAGGCCCGTCTCAATGCCCTCTATTTTTATGTTGAAAACCCTAAAGGAGTGGTCCTCTATTTTCATGGACGTGGAGGAAACTTAAATCATAATATGGGGAAATTCTCCCATGAATTCACCGATCGGGGCTACGATCTTTTCATCATGGATTATCGAGGATTTGGAAAAAGTCGCGGGAAACTGAGTGAAAAAGCGATCTGCCACGATGCCGATTACTGCTATGACTATCTTCTTGATTACTTCCCGGAAGATAAAATTATCGTGTATGGACGCTCTTTAGGGACCGGGATCGCTACCTATGTCGCCTCTCATCACGACCCCAAAGCACTCGTTTTAGAAGCTCCCTATTTCAACATTCTCGACCTTACCCCTCGGGAAGCACCCTATCTCCCCCGCTTCTTAATCCCCCTTATCTTGAAATACCATTTTAGAACCGATAAATGGATTGTCAAAGTCGACTCTCCCATTCATATCTTTCATGGAACTGAAGATGAATTGGTCCCTTACGATTCTAGTACCCGCCTTTTAAAACTGATTAAGGAAAAATCGGACGTTTCTTTAATTTCGATTGAAAAGGGGAAACATAATCACCTACGCCACCACCCCAAGTATCAACTGACACTTGATGAAATCTTGAACTGAATTCTCTGAGAAGGTATTCTCTTGCCCCATGCAAGACCTACCACAACAACCTCCAGATTTCGAAGTCGTGATCTCTGTCGAAGAACAGGATAGCGAGTGTTTTGAAGTGATCCAAGATGATCTCTCTTTTGAAGTGATCGAAAAACCGATCCTACCTGTCACAAAACTAGAAGAGAAAGATCTGTTCAACGTGGCGCGCTATCTCCATGCCCGTTACTCGAAGGGATTCACTTGGTCAGAACTCCCAAATTTAATTCAGGACATTCTATCCTTTATCTCTCCTAACCCTGAAATGAACCTCAAAGAAAAACAGAAAGCCACGATCCTCACCCTTCACTACGTGATGGTCAGTATGCATCCTGCCTATTTGCCTGAGAAAGTAACCCACCCCTTTTTCGAAGAGCTCTTGCCCCATTTTATCGAGTTAGCACTCAAATTCCCTCAAGAAAAAAAGGCGATTCAACCCTCACGGACAGACCTTCTTACCGAAACTAGCCTCTCAGAGTATAGCGAACATATCGCAGCACTTTTTGACGATGGACTGACCTGGAAAAACTTGGCAACAGCCACCCGCTACGCCCTTACCTACATCCTCTCTTACGCCCATCTCTCCTCAAAAGATCAACAGGATGGCGCTTTTGCGATTTTAGAAATCCTGATTGCAAGCGCAGACCCTTCCGAACTCCCCCCTCACTTCGACCCTAAACTCTTCAAAGAATTTCTCTCAGGCTACCTAAAAAATTTGCTGACATAAAAAAAAAGAGCGCCCTTTGGCGCCCTTTAGATTTTCCATGATCTTGGGAGTTTATTCAGGCACGCCAATCACAGTTCCATGGTAGAGAATAACATTTCTTTGGCTATCATAATGAAATGCTGGAACATCGTGATTGAGAGCGTCTCTCTTCACCCCTTCAACAATTCCCGAAACGGATGCCTCCCGAAACTGGAATCCTCGTTCATCATTCACCCAATCCCGTACTGATTCGACAAAAATTCTAATAGATTTTTCATCAAGATGATCTAAATTATACTGCATCGTACTTAAATGGGGGGTCTCTTTTAGAACAAACCGACCCTGTTCTCCACCTAAAGCCTCCCGTACCTCGGGAAGGGCTTGACGGGTATTTGTTGATAACGTGACATTATCTCTTATTTCCGCAACTTCGATCCAGAAAAAAATAAGTGAGAGTTTAACAAAGGATTCCCATATGCCTGGAATGCGCTCCCATCTCATTAATATCCTTC
>JAKQGT010000022.1 GCA_029556005.1 Chlamydiota bacterium
GGCCAAAGATTTGCGGGATATTTTAGAGGGGGATTATCGCTTGAAGGCTTTTGTCATGACAACGGGTTCTAAAGGGCTCCACGTGGTCGTGCCGATCAGAAAGGGTCCAACCTTTGAAGAGGTACGTGCGTTTGCTAAAGAGGTCGGTTCTATTTTAGCGGAGGAGCTTCCCGCTAAGTATACCCTTAACCCTCGAAAAACGAGCCGTCGAGGAAAGATTTTTATCGACTACATGCGTAATGGGTATGCCCAGACAGCAGTTGCCCCTTACGCCGTTCGAGCGCTTCCCGGCGCCCCCATTGCAATCCCTCTTGCGTGGAAGGAATTGACCAGTCGCCTGACGGCGCAGTCCTATACTCTTAAAAATTGTGGGAAAAGGCTCTCTAAGGAAGATCCTTGGGCAGGATTTAACCACGGTGTACCACTTATTTCGCTGCATAGGCGAATAGAATTGACGTAGATACTAGCTGAGCCACAAGGCAAGGTAGATCCACCTTGACGCAGGGGCAAAGCGACGTAGATGCGTTAATTCTACTTGCTTATGCAGTGCTAAAAGGAAAAATAAGTGGTACACCGTGGTTTAACCAGGCAGCAAGGAAACTACCCTAAAAACGTAAACTTGTTTAATAGGGGAGAGAGTTGAAATGTGAAGATACTTCCGCCCTTCTTATTTAGAAGGAGGATCTTCACAAGTTCGTAGCACATGAGTGGTTTAACTGGAAACTCTTTCATAATACTTAATATTATAACATATAAATGTAAATAAATCATTAAGAAAAATGGCCTATCCTAAGAAGTGTAATGAAAGCCTGCAACGATATGGCTTAAGATCTCATCTGAGAGTTCTTTAGGAGGTTTTTGGGGAATCACTAAATGAATCTTAGTCTCTGTATTTTCATGAATTTCAAGAGTTTGGGTAGTAGAGATATCAAACCCATTCTCATTTAGAAACTTATGAGGGTCGGCTAAAAGCGCCTCTTTAAGGGAGGGGTCATCCCAGAGTTTACGGATGATAGTGGCCCATTTTTTGGCCTGGTTTAGATCTGTTTTCATAGACTTGCTTGTAGCGCTTGAATCATTAATTTGCAATTGCTATGGAGAAAGTCATGGGAGATATCTTTAGACACGATACGATTGAGAAACTTTCTTCACCAGGGCAATTGAGTAAGTTGCTGGTGGTGGTGCGTTTACGCGGCTGGATCGTTTTAGGAACCCTTGTTGTGATCCTTTTAGGGGTTTTAACCTGGTCGGCCATTGGGCAGATTCCGATCATTACGACGGGGCAAGGGATCTTACTGACTCCCAACTCACAATTTTCGATCAATAGTCCTTCTGAAGGGATTGTAAAAGAGATCTTTGTTCCTCTCTATCAGAATGTTCCTGCAGGAACTCCATTAATGGAGCTTTCAACGGGGGTGATCATTGCAGCCCCCAAGTATGGAAAGATTTTTCAGATGGATGCCAGCACTGGAGAGTATGTCAAAGCGGGGCAAGTCCTTCTTTGGTTTGAGACAAAGATTTATCCGACAGATTTGCAGGTTTATGGTTTTATTTCTGCAGGTGTCGGAGAGAGGATTGAGGAAGGGATGCCTGTATCGGTCAATTTAGCTTCGGTAGATACGCAAAAATATGGGCAACTGGTGGGAGTGGTCAAACAGGTGGCCCCTTATGCGGTTTCGGCAACTTCCGATCAACTCAAAGTGATCCCTTCTGAAAAGCTCCGAGAAGATTTAACGCAAGGGGCTACTGTGGAACTGATCATTGTCCAACCGAAGTTGGATCCCAATAATCCTTCAGGTCTTGCTTGGACATTTGGGAA
>JAKQGT010000038.1 GCA_029556005.1 Chlamydiota bacterium
GAGTTTGAGCATACCGAAGCTGCCCTAAAAGCCGCACGTGCAACCTATAAAGAGACCTACCATAGCCTGCAAGCCGCTTATGCGCAGGTGCAAAATACTACCGTGGAGACCCATCCATTAGTACTCCAAGCCATCGATCAGTTAAAAGATGACTATGTCAACCTCAAACGTTGCACTATTGTTTCTCCTGTAAATGGGTATGTGGCGATGCGTTCTGCCCAGCTCGGTGAGTCTGTCAATCCCAATCAGCCTTTACTTGCAATCATTCCCCTCAATGAACTTTGGGTCGATGCCAACTTTAAAGAGACCCAGCTAGCCAAAGTGCGTATTGGGCAAGCGGTACGGATGACTTCTGACATTTATGGAGGGGGAGTGGTTTTCCAGGGAAAAGTTGTGGGGATTAATCCGGGAACAGGAAGTGTTTTTTCAGCCCTTCCCCCCCAAAATGCCACGGGAAATTGGATCAAAATCGTCCAACGTGTTCCGGTTCGAGTGAGTTTAGATCCGCAGCAGCTCAAAAAAAACCCTCTGTGGCTAGGTCTTTCGATGGATGTTAAGGTAGACATTCATGATACGCAGGGAGAGATGCTCTCAGAAGAAAGACGCGTTGCCCCTCTTTACCAAACCAAGGTCTATAGTGAGCAAGAAAGGGGAGTTGACCTTTTAATTGAGAAAATTATCAGGGAAAATACCGGTAATTCGGGATAGGTTCATGAATGAAAAACCCTTAGCGGGATTCGCCCTTTTTTTAGGTGCTATTTCCCTTTCGCTCTGCACTTTTATGCAAGTACTGGACTATTCGATTGCAAACGTTTCTATTCCCTATATTGCAGGGGATTTAGCTGTGAGTGTGACTGATGGAACATGGGTTATTACCATGTTTGCTGTGGGGAATGCGATTGCTCTTCCTCTCACCGGTTGGTTCACCAGGCGGTTTGGATCGATTCGGGTGATGGTCCTTTCGGTTCTCCTCTTCACGATTTTCTCGTGGCTTTGCGGTCTTTCTAGAAGTATTAGCATGCTCGTTCTCATGCGCTTTATTCAAGGGTTTGTAGCCGGCCCCCTTATTCCTCTTTCTCAAAGCCTTATGATCATGAGTTTTTCTAAAGAGAGGAGAAACCTGGCCCTAGCTCTTTGGAACATGGTAGCAGTTGTAGGTCCCATCGCAGGTCCTATTTTGGGAGGATGGATTACATATGATTACACCTGGCCTTGGATTTTCTTTATCAATATTCCTATTGGAATCTTTTGCGTCATTGCGATTCGGACTACCTATAAAAACAGAGAAACGCCTTCTGAAAAAGTGCGCGTCGACGCTGTAGGGATCCTTCTTCTGGCTTTTGGAGTGACAGCCCTTCAGATCATCTTGGACCAAGGACAGCAGCTCGATTGGTGGCGCTCTAATATTATTCGTGTCTTGACAGTGGTTTCGATTGTTTCGTTTATCTTTATGGTGATTTGGGAACTAAACGATCCCAATCCCGCTTTTGATCTCCGTCTTTTTAAAAATCGGAACTTTGCCATTGGAACGGGTTTGGTTTCTCTCTCCTATATGGTTCTTTTTGGAGTCATTGTGATTTCTCCTTTATGGCTCCAGGAGATGATGGGTTATACCGCTCTTTGGGCCGGTTTGGCCGTTTCTACCATGGGGATGATCCCTTTTTTAACGGTGATTTTTGTCGCAAAATTGATGGATCGCTACCGGTTAAAGTACTTGGTCCTGTTTGCTTTTTTTGCGTATGGATTCGCTCTCTTTTTTTTCACCACCTTTACAACGGCTGTTACCTTTAAACAAATAGCCCTTTCACGCCTCCTCTTTGGGGTGGGGATTTGCACGTGGCTAGCCCCCTTAACAGCGATCTCTTTTGCCTATTTTCCCCATGAAAAACTGGCAACAGGACAGGGGGTGTTTCATTTTTTTCGTATCTTAATGGGAGGAGTGGGGAC
>JAKQGT010000053.1 GCA_029556005.1 Chlamydiota bacterium
TAAGGAGCGGCATGCTCCTTCACATCTACATTCCAGTCAAATGCTTTAAGCTCCTCTTTAGAGAAGGTCTTCATCCCCTCATAAAAATGGGGAATAGCCACCTTTCCCTTTTCATCCCACATCTTAGCCAATACGCAGGAAAGGACTCTTGCAGGATTCGCAAGAACTCCCCCATAAACACCCGAATGCAAATCTGCCGTCGCATTGCGCACCGTCACATTGAGAGTTGTAATCCCCCGGATTCCCAGCGTCACGGCAGGAGTCTGCTCATCATACATGTCTAGATCAACAATGAAAACATGATCGGCCTGAAGAGCTTCCCGTTTCTTCTCTGCAATGCTTTCAAGACCAGGGCTCCCTACCTCTTCTTCCCCTTCCATCAGGATTTTGATATTAACACGGCGGTTTTTAGCCATCTCTAAAAAGGCTTGCACTCCCAAAAGGGTATAAAACCCCTGCCCCTTGTTATCGATCGCTCCCCGAGCATAAACATTTCCGTCTCTCACTTCCGGTTTAAAAGGTTCACTTTTCCATTCGTTTAAAGGAACCGAAGGTTGCACATCATAATGGCCATAAAAAAGGACTGTCGGAGCCCCCTCTCCTCCTTCTAAGCAAGAGGCAAAAATCGTCGGATGTCCAGAAGTTTCCCAAATTTCAACATCCATCCCCATCTTTTTTAAATACGCCCGTAACCAATCCTTACACGCAAGAATGTCTTTCTTATGAGCAGGATCGGTACTGATACTTGGAAAACTTAAATAGGTGAAAAAATCTTCAAGAAGGGTTGTCCGCTTTTTTTCAAACCACTTTTGGTATTCTTCTAACATCGCCTTTATGTCCTTATAAATATCCTACTAAGGGTACCTAAAGAACATTTAAGTTAAAACCCAAATGATAAACTCTATAACGCGAATTCGCGTTGTATATTCAGGTATGTGCTATTCTAAGTGGTTTTGGGCGCTCGCAACTAAATAGGAAATCAGATCTGGATGCCCTTTTTGCATAAGATTGACATGCATCTTTCCATCTTTTGAGGGTTTTGTACATGTAATTAAAACATAAGAAAAGGGTTCTTCGGCTAAGGCTTTTTCCAAATCGCTCATTTCTCTTGTCTGTAAAGATACAATTTTTGACATGAAGTTATCCTACACTATTATCTAATAAATGATGCAGTGATCGCACATATTCCTATTTATATGCAATCAAACTCTATCCATTTTATTTTTAAAATAATCATTCGATTCTAGTAGTGGATAGAAATGGTGAGAAATTGGTAAAATTGAGGGAAACTGAGGTGTCAGATGTTTAAGAGAGTTGTTCTTTTTATCGTTATTAACTGTTTAGTGGTCCTAACCATTTCTGTGATTCTTTCTGCGCTAAACATAAAGCCCTATCTCACTTCTTATGGATTAGATTACTCCTCTCTCATGCTCTTTTGCTTGATTTGGGGGATGGTGGGAGCTCTCATCTCTCTCTCTCTTTCCCGTAAAATGGCGAAGTGGCTCATGGGGGTTCAGCTGATTGAACCTCAAGGACACCATGCTAAACTCTATCAAATGGTAGAGCACTTAGCGCGCGATGCGGGCCTTCCAAGCGTTCCAGAAGTGGGCATCTTTTCTTCTCCCGAAATGAATGCGTTTGCAACAGGTCCTACGAAACGGCGCTCTCTTGTAGCCGTTTCATCAGGACTCTTAAATCAGATGAACGAAAAAGAACTCGAAGCGGTTTTAGGTCATGAGATTTCACACATTGCCAATGGGGATATGGTGACCATGACTTTGATTCAGGGCATTGTCAATGCCTTTGTGATGTTCCTCGCACGAGTGATCGCCTTTGCCCTTTCCTCTTTAGGGCGAGGCGAGCGTAATGGCCGCACTTCTTGGGGAAGTTACTATATCCTGACATTTGTATTTGAAATTCTCTTCATGATCCTCGGCTCTATGTTGGTCGCCCTTTTTTCTCGTTATAGAGAATTTCGCGCAGACCGTGGAGGAGCAGAGCTAACCAGAAAAGAGCACATGATTGCGGCTCTTGAAAAATTGGGCACCGCACGCGTTGCAACCAAAAAACATGCTTCGATGAATGCCCTGATGATCGCAATGCCCAGCAAAAAGGGCTTTTTTCGTCTGTTTGCCACCCACCCTCCTATCGAAGAGCGCATCGCTCGGCTTAAAGAGCTCCCCTAACCTGAGTTTCTAATGCGAATTGGGTTTTTTATACCGCATTCGCGTTATCTAAGCTCGAACAGAGGAAATAGCTATATCAAGAAGAGGTCCTACATCAACGGGGGGCGTGACGGGTTTCCTTTTCCACCAATTGGTTATTTTCGGAAGAATATATTTATAGGTAATAACCATCCCTAAAATCGCCGCAGCCACCTGTGCATACCCATAGTAGTCGAGTCCTTGATCACCTTGTACTGGATGTCTTTCCTGTCCAGGAAGGGCTCCCTCTTCTGCTTCTACTTCTTGTGGAGGTAATGCTTCAAAGGCCCCTTGGAATATCCCTCTATTCTTATACCGTAGTTCTCCAAGCTCGACCATCATTTGGTAAAGGACTAGGGGATTAAATCCTCTTGTTTGCTCAAAAACATCTCCTACCTCATCCCGTTTTTGAGGACGTGCGAGGCGGATAAAACGATCTTTATGGAAACCACTCATGTAAAAACTCATCGGAGAAGGAGAGACCGAAAAGACCATCTC
>JAKQGT010000134.1 GCA_029556005.1 Chlamydiota bacterium
CTGCGCTTAAGGAAAGCTACCGCAACATCTTAAAGATTTCCTCGGATGTCCTCTTTGTGTATCTCAAGGGAGATGACACCCTTATTCGTAAGCGGCTGGAAGGACGGAAAGGGCATTTCTTTAATCCCACCCTTTTAAAAAGTCAGTTCGAAACTTTAGAAGAACCCAAGGAGGGGTTAGTCATTGACATTTCCCCTACAGTTCCTGAAATTGTTGCTCACATCACCAAGCTTTTAAAAAAGTATACAATTCAGTAGAATCCCCTTTTATGCGCTTTTTAATCAGTAAGCTTAATTTTTTAGCCGCCACAGGGGAATTCATTCTCCTCATCTGGAATGTGACTGTTGCAACTTTCAAGCGTCCCCCCCATTGGTCATTAATCCGTGAGCAACTCTACAACATTGGTGTCTTATCTCTCCCCGTTGTGGCTATGACGGGATTTTCTACGGGGCTTGTGTTAGCCGCGCAATCGTTTTTTCAGTTAAGTGATAAGGGACTGGCAGGGGCAACAGGACTCATGGTTGGGAAAGCCATGATCACCGAGCTGGGGCCTGTTCTCACCGCTTTTATGGTGACAGGGCGCGTAGGAGCAGCGATGTGTGCAGAACTGGGGACCATGCGGGTGACGGAACAAATCGATGCCTTAGAGACGATGGCTGTAAATCCCAACCGCTATCTCATCTCTCCCCGTTTTATCTCGGGGATGGTTATGATGCCTCTCCTCACGGTTTTTAGCATCTTTATGGGGATTTTTGGAGGGTATTTGATCTCTGTTTTTTATTTCAAAATGCCCCCAACGACTTACTTTGATCCTATGCCCATTTACATTACCAATTTTGATCTGCTAACAGGGATTGTAAAAGCTTTTGTTTTTGGAATCCTCATCATCACGATTTCGTGTTACAAAGGGCTGACCACCTCTGGGGGGGCTGAAGGAGTCGGACGCTCTACAACCAATAGCGTGGTGATTTGTTACACTTTTATCCTCTTCACCAACTTCCTCACCACACTCGGCTTAAACTTACTCCAAAATGCAACGGGATGGTTTTCTTAAGTTATGATTGACATCCACGACCTTTGGAAAGCCTATGACAATAATCCGGTATTAAAAGGACTCACCCTAAAAGTAGAAAAGGGAGAGACTTTAGTGATTTTGGGGCGTTCGGGAGTGGGAAAAAGCGTTCTTCTTAAACACATCATTGGGATTGCTGTTGCTGATAAGGGGTATATTGAAGTCGATGGCGTGCGCGTTTCTGACTTAAGAGGAGAAAAGCGTTTTCAAATCACCCATAATATGGGAATGCTCTTTCAAGGAGCGGCCCTTTTCGACTCGATGAACATTGAAGAAAACACCGCTTTTTTCCTGAAACAGCATGGAAATTTGAAAACAGGAAAACGGTACTCTAAGGGGGAAATTGCGGATCGAGTGGATGAGGCTTTAGAAATGGTCGATTTAGCCGGGACTCAGAAAAAAATGCCTTCCGATCTTTCGGGAGGGATGCGTAAGCGTGCAGGCCTTGCAAGGCTCATTGTCTATCGCCCCGAATACCTTCTCTATGACGAGCCGACAACAGGATTAGACCCCATTACCGCCATGCAGATTAATGAACTCATTGTAAAAACACAGGAACAACTTCAGGCAACCAGTATCGTTGTCACCCACGATATCATTTCAGCTCTCTTCGTGGGAGATCGATTAGCCCTTCACAAAGATGGGAAAATTGCCTATATTGATAAACCAGATGCCTTTCTGCAAATCGACGATCCCGTCATTGCCTTCTTAAGGAAAACGATTTCAGAAGATCCACGCAGTTTTAGGAGAAAAAGAGATGGTTGATTACATGAAAAACATGCTCATTGGGCTCTTTGTCGTTGTGGCTTGTGCGCTCATTGTAGGAATCATTTTATTCCTGGAGCCCAGTGTCGGTGATGGGAAAGAAACCCTCGTCGTCCGCTTCTCCAATATCAACGGTCTCTCTGTGGGAACGCGTGTCATGTTTGCAGGAAAACCCGTTGGAGAAGTGGTGGAGATTCAGCAAATTCCCGGCGCACGTGCCAAACCGACAACCGATGAGCTCGGACAAGTCTATTTCTATCAACTCATCCTCAAAATCGACTCCAGCGTTAAGGTCTATAATACCGATGAGATCACCGTACAAACTTCAGGACTCCTCGGCGAAAAATCGATTGCAATCATTCCTCGCTCTCCACCCAAAGGGGTTAAACCGACCCTTATCTCTGCCAAAACCCCCATTTACGCGGAATCTGTAGACCCTTTGGAAAGTGCCTTTAATGAACTGGGGCAACTCTCCGATAAAGTAGAAGAAACGCTCGATAAAATCATTGCTTGGATCGATCAAAATGGTCACGAGCTTGGAGCCGCCATCCGCTCATTTGATGATGCGATGACAGAGGCTTCTATAGCCCTTGCCCATGTCAATCAGACCCACCTTGTTGAAGAGGTAAAAGAGGGCGTCCAGAACTTCTCTCTCGCCATGAAAGATGTGCACTATTCCCTCGAGCAAATGACCGAAGATGACGTTTTTACGAATCTGGGCATTACCCTTAAAAATGCCAAAAAAGCGAGCTTTGCCTTTGACCATCTCATGCAAACAACTGCTGATGGACGCGGGACCCTTGGAAAGCTCTTCGTCGATGATGACACCTACTTGCGCGTGACAGCGATTCTCAGCAAGCTAGACACTCTCATGAATGATGTGAATCACTATGGCGTGTTCTTCAATCTGAATAAAGAGTGGCAACGGACACGTATCAAACAAGCCACAGCGTTAAACGCTTTAAACTCCCCGGAAGCGTTCCGCAGCTACTTCAATCAAGAGGTGGATCTGATCAACACCTCGATGTCTCGTCTTTCGATGCTTGTGGATCGGGCAGAAAACAGCCCTGAGAGCGAAAAGATCTTCGAAAGCAAGCTATTCCAAAGGGACTTTGCAGAGCTGATGCGTCGTGCTCAGGCTCTCTATGATAACCTCAAACTCTATAATGAGCAGCTCCAAGAAGCAGAAAGAGTGGCTCAATAACATATACTCAAACAATTTTTAAAATTGTTTGAGTATAACTCCCTGAAATTAAATTACATGCATTTTTATAACAAACGATATTGTTTATTTATAATAAAAAATATTATATAATTAATGTGATTTAATAAAATAATATGGGGAATTATTATGTCAGGACTATTCAGAGCAGCTTCTGTTGGAGTCACCCTCGTTACAGGAGGTCTCGTTTCACTAGAGATACTAGAGAGGAAATTTCCCTCAACACTTAAGGAAGAAACGCACAAAATGGAAGAGGTTTTCCGCTCAAAAGGAAAGCATGTCATTGGCTAT
>JAKQGT010000135.1 GCA_029556005.1 Chlamydiota bacterium
GAAGCTTTAACCCACTCACTAGCGTAGGCTCCATTATATCCTGCTACGAGTTGTGTTAAGTTCACGCTTTGTCTAAAAACCTCATCTCCTCCAAACTCGATGTCATTATTGGTCCGTTTGTAATCAGCTCCTACATTTAAATCGTGCAGATAGCCAGGGAGGGGTTTCATGATGAAATTGTAACGCGTACTTGCTTGTGCGGCATATCCCGTATTACGCAGGCTGGGATTGGGCATTTTGGGATGGACTTGAGAGTAACCCCCATAAAAAACCCAGGTGTCACGCCAAGGGAGGGGAATGGTGTAATGGCCGGTCACAGCCCAAAAACGATCGACATGAGGGGCGCAGGTGAATTGGAGAGACAAGATATGATCGAGTCCAAAGACATTACCCCAGTTAACCCCAGCAAAAAGGCGGGTATTATCGGTTTCGTCATAGCCTGTGTTATCGACTCCGGCATAGACTCTCCAAGGACGACGGTCTAAAGTGAGTAAGCGAATATCGGTTGTCCCTGCAATTTCACCGGGACTATAAATCACATCGACTTGTCTAAAGGGGTTGCGATTGATCCAATCGATATCTGTGAGTAATACATTGGAATCAATAGCGCTCCCTTCTTCGAGTCGAATAAAGTCTTTTAAGGTTTCTTCTTTGAAATAGTTGTTTCCTTCAACTGTGACTTTTCCGAGCTTCCCTTCAATGACGATCACTTGAAGGACACCCTCTGTGATTTTTTGCTGAGGGATTTCTAGAGTCACAACGGGGCGCCCCCAGCGGCGGTAATAAAGAATGATTTCGCTTTTGAGTTCGAGAATCCCTTGTTTGGTCAGCGGTTTGCCCAGAAATTTTTCAGAGATGAGAGTGTTTAAACTTTTGAGCTTACCAGGGACTTGAACGTTCAGGATATCTACTCCTCCCACTGCTCTTTGAAGGTCTTCACTCGAAACAGGTGTTTGCTCCTTTAAAAGTAAAACCCCTTTAAGTTCGGGAACAACGATTTGATCTCCATCTTGCAGTTCGACAAAACGTCCCGAGGGACCATACACTTTCCCTCTTTGAGGATCGAATTCCTTCGGTTCTTTCGGCGCGACCCGTTCAAAGTCTTGGGCAAAGAGTGTTGTAGCTAAGCAGGTGATTGCGGTGAGAAATGACGGTTTCATGAACTTTTCCTGTAAGTCTCAATATTCTTAGGGAAGAGAATCATATGATGAATTTTGGGATTGTGATCAAAGTTCTTCTTCATGCGCAAATAGTATAGCTGGTCGGGATTAACTTGAAAACTGGAAGTTCCTTTTACATGCAATTTTTCGTACGCATTCATGTCATAGGCAGTTTGAAATTCCAAAAACCACCCTAAGTATTCATCATAAGGGTGCAAGTTCGTCAGCATTTCACTGATTAAGACCTGACTTCTTTCCACGGTTGCAAGGGAATAAATGCCATCTTTGTAAAAGATCTTAAAGGCTCCCTCAGGGAGAGAAGCCTCCTTGTCAAAAAATGCAAGCCACTCTTCAAAAGGATGATTAGAGTAGAGTAATCCCGGAGAGAAAGAGGTGTTGTTGATTGTTCCCTCAATCCTATTTAACTCTTGTTTTGAAGTGAAAATACGGACAGGGCTTGAGCCATTGATAGAGGATCCAGGAGACATGATCAGGCGTCCCATTCCACACTCTTTAGGGCGAGAAACATCATGATCGACAGCAATCGTAAGGTTTTGTCCACCGATGTTATCAATATGAGAAGTCGCTGCCATATTGAGGTCTTTACCGGCAAGGATCAGAAGGTCTTTACCAGAATTTTCGATTGATCCATTTTGCCCTAAGTAAATACTTTGACCCGCTTGGACGTGTAGATTTCCTTTAGTTTTAATAGCGTTGTCATAGACATGGATATTACTTCCTGTGTAAATCTCCCCCTCTCCCTCAGCAAAGACATAAGAGTTCCCTTGAGAGATCACATAAAGGTCACCTCTTTGAACATTGAAGTTTAAATCTCCACCAGAAGCAATATAGGATGTATTATGGCGTCCATTACTGAATAGATGGAGGTCACCCGTTTGCACAAGAATGTGGAGTTTGCCCACATCCCCATTTTGAATATAAGCGCGGCTCCTTCCTTCCCCATTTCCCAGGGCATGAACTTTTAAAGTCTCTTTTGCAATGACCTCAGTATTACAGACAAAGGAGTGGTTATTTCCCAGGATCCCAATGGCTGCATCAGAACCTGAAGTCCCGTTATGAGCATTTGCAAAGAGTTCGATCTTTCTTCCAGAAACATGAAGGACACCGATTTGCCCTTGCGTGGTTCCAACCGTTGAATCGCCGGTATAAGCGCCGATAAAGGTGTGATTGCTTCCGTGTCCTCCACGGATGAGAAGGTCTGCATCAGAATGGACAACCAGACGGTTTGCTCTAAAAGTATTGGTCGCAACGCCTGTAAAGTCTTGAGCGAAACCAATCCCACAAAATTTTCCTGGAGCCTGATCTAAAGAGCCAAAAAGGGAAATGGGACCCTTTGCGGAAACAAAAACATCTCCTCGATAAGTATTGTTGTAGGAGCTTGCACGTCCACCATGTCCAATCAGCGTGTAGGCTCCCTTACTAGCCGTTCCTCCAACGAGTGTGATCCCTTCCGCAACGTTTTGAATATTGATATCACCCGAAGCGGTGAAGTGATTACTAAAGGAAGGGGAGAAGTTGGGACTTGCATGCCCAATTTGACAAAATTGAAAATCGGTGTTTCCCCCTTTTAAGAGCATCTTACCCCCCACCGAATCGATATGAATGTTTCCGGTGATAAACATGGGTTCAGGATTAAGAGAGGTATTGGTATGACCAATTAAAGCAAACTTTTCTCCTGCGTTCAGAATCAAATCTTTCCCTACGTTGAGAAAAATATGGGAGTGGGAGGTGGGATTATCGTACCCAATTTGCGCTTGTCCTTTTCCACCTGTAATGAATAAGTTGCGCTCTGTTGAGACCACAACATTTCCGTTTTTAGATCCGAGAGTGCTGGCGTGAGTAGATCCATTCATATGGAGGTC
>JAKQGT010000169.1 GCA_029556005.1 Chlamydiota bacterium
TGACCTCTTGTCTCATGGACAATGTGATCAAAATGAAAATGGAAAATCTGTTCAAAAATCGAAGAAATCAAATAAATCCTTAAATACTGGATAGGTTCATCCTTTCTCCCTGTTGAGTCCTTTTGATTAACCAAAGTTAACTATTTTGTTATCTTATATTTCTTATTTCATTAAGTATTCAGAAATTTTATAAAAAAGTTTGAATGTTAATGAAATCATAGAATAGAATTTTGTTTCTTAACCATGAACCTATCACGAGTTAAAGGATTTATTTTCATTCGAGATAGGTTCACAAATGAAACCTGGTTTGATGCTTTTAGAAGAATATCTTAAAAAATCTGGACTCAAAAAAAAGGCGTTTGCTCAGGCCGTTGAAATTAGCACGACTAATCTATGGAAAATTCTAAAAGGAATTTCCCGGCCTTCATTAAAAACTGCGAAAAAAATAGAAGAGTTTACTTTAGGCAAAGTGACAATGCATGAGCTTTTATTGGGGGAAAAATCAAAAAATATTGGAGAAAAACCTTCGATCGAGAATCGCATTTTAGATTTAGAAAAACGTATTGAGCGATTGGAAAAGATTGAAAGTGAAAATGAAAATCTCATCTCATGAAGCTATCCTAATAAATTATTTCTAATCTTTTTGTGTTTTCAGAATCTTTAGAACCTTCATTTTTCCGTCTTATCATCCATGCAGTTCCTAAATCTCCAAGAAAACACATAAAAATCCAACTTTTGAAGTTGTTTGAGTATACTTTGCGGTTAAGTTCATCGTAATGATTTGAAAAATAAAATAATTATTTAAAAAAACTTTTTGATCCTTATATTGAGGACAGAAGCGCAAGCAAACTAAGTAATATTTGTGCAACTGTTGAAAAAAGTTTTTTTTATTTTTTTATTTTTACAAATTGGCTTCTTAAGTGCATTAGAGACCAATTCTTCACGTATTACACGTTTAGAAAAAGAGATTGATGATTTAAGAGAAGAATTGCATGCGCTCATGCTTTCGCAATCTCGTCCCAGTGCAAATCCCGATATCATGAGTGATGAGTGGTTTGTTTTTTTAGAACCACTTTATTGGTATCAACGAACCAATGGAACTGCTTTTGCTTATAGTAATCATACCTTGTTAACATCTGTTCCCTTAAAAGGAAGAACAAAAGATATTGACTTTGGGTGGAGTTGGGGAATACGTGTTGGAGGGGGAAAAAACATTGATTACGATAAATGGGATTTAAGTGCGTCATTTCTCTATTACAGTAATCATGTTTCCGGAACAGCGAAATCGGGGCAAGCCAGTACCCTCATTCCCTTACGTGGTGCAATCATCACTCAAACGGGAGTAACACATGCTAAGTCCTCTTATGCATTAGATTTTTATAATTTAGATGTTGAGTTGGGACGTCACTATTACGTAAGTGCTAAACTCTCTTTTCGCCCCTTTATTGGGGGTAAAAGTGCGTGGATTGATCAAAGGCAAATGATTCGCTACACTGGGGGATCTCTTGCCCTCAATACAGCCCATGTCAAAGACTACTGTGATTATTGGGGAGTTGGAACAAAAGGAGGCGTAAACACCCGATGGTTTATTGGGAATGGTTGGCATATTGATGCCTTAATAGCAGGAGCCCTTCTCTATGGGTATTTTGATATCGAACATTGTGAACGGGTCACTCCCAGTCCTTTAGATCACATCAAGCTAGAAGACAATAAACATCGCTTTGTTCCCATGATACAATGGCGCTTAGGTTTGAGTTGGGGGTCCTATTTTAATAGAAAACAAAATTATTTGAATCTTTCTGCTGCGTACGAAGGGATGTATTGGTGGCGACAAAATCAAATGCTCAAAATCTATGAGTATACAGCCGTGCGCTATGATAATTTTGCAGAAGATCTCTCTATGCATGGGTTGACCCTGTCTGTAAAATTATATTTTTAACCTGGGTTTTGAGTTTTTGTTATGGAGAATCTGAGAGTTTTTTTATTAGATTTTTGTTTGTTTTCATGAAGGAAAGGGCCAAAGGGTCCTTTTCAAGTGAAAACAAGCAAAAAGAAAGAGAAAAAACTCTGAGACTCAATAAGAAGAACCCAAAACGCAGGTTTTTAATTTAATTCGTTGAAAGCAATCTTTCTTGCCTCTATAATTATTCCGAATTTTTATTGGAGTAATTATTATGTCAGCAGTTGACTTTGTTTTAGAAGGGCCTTCTGGGGATAGTTTTGAAACGGTAGACTTTGGAAGAAAGGAAGAAGCACAGGTTTCTCTTTTAGAAAGTGGTCCTTCCTATAGCGATTCTCGCAAGGAAGTTTCAAAAGCTTTAAATGAGCGCATTGTTGAGATCATTCGAGAAGATCGCTCCCAATTCATCATTGATAATGCTGTAAATGTCATCGATGTATCCAAGCAAACCCGCCAAAGTAGAATCGAATTCTGGGAGTCGCGACGTTTTGAGATGTATTGTGTCGGCGCAACAGGATTAGCTGGAGCGATGGGTTCAGCCGCTTTAGCAATGTTTGGAGCTCCCATTATTGGAGTCGCAAGTTTAGCAGTCTCTATTTTCGTTTCTGTGATGGGTTTTAAACGGGCAGGCCAAGCTTCAGAACAGATCAATCAATGGCAAATAGATCTTCCTACAGCAATTGCAGCAGAGAGAAAAGAGGTATTTGATCGTGGCTTTCTCGTTGCTTTATCCAATGGCGTTCCCAAACCCTACACCGTTGTGTTAAATCAATTAGAGTTACTCGGTCTCCATTACG
The DNA here is from genome assembly GCA_029556005.1 of Chlamydiota bacterium. Classification (GTDB taxonomy): domain Bacteria; phylum Chlamydiota; class Chlamydiia; order Chlamydiales; family Simkaniaceae; genus JAAKFF01. The sequence goes on from JAKQGT010000169.1 coordinate 2,758, forward strand.
AATATTTTTGCCAATTTGTGAGTCGTTTAAGAGAAGCTGTCACTCATCAGGATAGAGTACGCTTAATTGAAGCCTCGATTTCTAAAGGGCCTTTAAGCCCAGAGGCTCTAAAAGTGGCCCAATTTTCAGCGCAACATTTTCAGTATTTAAGCGCTTACCTGAATGCCTATAATCAAGTTGTGGGAGATATCCAACGCATTATGGGTGCAGCGCGTGAACAACAAGCAGCCATGCGCAGAGAAATTGAAGGACGCATTGCACAAATTGAAAAAGAGAAAAAAGAGGCGTTGCAACCATGTCAGGAGCGGTTTAATTTGCAAAAAGAGCGTTTAGATAGACAACGATTAGAAGCGCTAAGAAACCAACCACAAGAAGGGGATATTGCCGCCTATCGTAAGTTTATCGAGCAAGAATATAAAGATGCGCTCCGCTTGCTAGAAATCAATTTCAACCAAGAGAAAAACACCATTTCTCGTCCCTTTGATGAACAGATTCGAAGAGAGCGAGAGCTACTAGAGATCTATTCGAAAAACATCGATAATTTTAAAGCTGAGCAACTCCTTCCCTACTTTAATCCTATCGCTCAAGTTCAAATAGACACCTTAGCAGAGTATCAGCGGTTGTTTGTGCAAGCCTACTGAATGCTTGCATCTAAAGCGATCAGATAGGGGCGGCTTTGTGACCGTCCATCAATTATCTTTTTCCCATCTTCCGTATGATAAGCTGTGAGTTGGATCACAATCGCATGCATTTGATCTTTGGGGGGCTAAAGCTTTTCGTCGTTGCCTCTTTACAAAAAGCTGGATCTTCTCCCTTTTCACAACCGGTGAGAAGGAAGCTTAATAGAAGAATTAGGCATGTTTTGAATAGCTTCATATTCGGGTTATATAGCTAAATTTATTTAAAAATTCAATGCTTGATCTGAAAAGAGGAAAATTCTTGTTTGCGGATGTGAGAGGTTTTGCTCACCGATTCAATGTGAATAGGAGGGGGCTCTTTTTTTAACGCTGCGATGAGAGAATCAACGTTCCCGCTTGTGATGCAAATCTCAACGCTTCCATCCGATAAGTTACGTACATATCCCCGAATTCCCAAGCGATCTGCAAGACGCTTTGTGGTGGCGCGAAAAAAAACACCCTGAACGGTCCCTTTAACAATCAGGAGCGTTTCTGTTGAAGGTGGTGTTTGTCCAGTCATAGTCTAAAATCAAAGTTTTTACTTCTTGGATATCTTTTGCATGATTGAGAGATTCACGCAATTTTTTTGTCCCTTGACCACTCCGTAAATACCAACACCCTACGCGTCGCATATCAAGTAAGGCTTTCCGATCTGTTTGGTAGGCAGAGATATACTCCATATGCTCTAAAAGATGGGCGCGCACATCGGGAGTCTCTAGAGGCATTCCCCGATCAAACTGTCTGATATCCTCTACGATCCAAGGTTTTCCAAATGTTCCTCTAGAAACTAAGATTCCATCACATCCAGATTGGGTAAAAAGGTCGTGTGCAGCCTCAGGGTCGAACACATCTCCATTTCCAATGACGTAAATGGAAGAAGCAGCTTCCTTACATTTTCGAATATGATCCCAATTCGCTTTTCCAGTGTATTTTTGCTGCCGCGTTCTTCCGTGGATGGAGATCGCTTTGGCTCCCGCCGCTTCCGCTATCTTTGTGATTTCGGGAGCATTAATAGAGGTATCATCCCATCCAGCGCGGATCTTGACTGTAACGGGAATCGAAACAGCAGCCACCATATTAGAGATCACTTCTCCGATGAGCTCGGGATTTTTGAGCATTCCAGAGCCACTTCCGTCTTTCGTTACCTTATCGACTGGGCATCCACAGTTGAGATCGACCACATCAAATCCAAGCTCTTCAATAATCCGGGCGCAGGGAGCTGCCATTTTGGGTTTACTTCCACAAATTTGTCCTCCAATAGGGCGCATAGAGGGGTCATAATCTAGCAAGTGATAGGTCGAGGGTTCATGGCGGATAAGGGCATCCATCTTGACCATTTCGCAAAACATGAGGCCTGGCCTGTAACGAGCAGCCATCTGGCGAAAAGGATAATCCGAACATCCTGCAAGGGGGGAATAAAAAATATTCGAGGGGAGGGAAAGCTTTCCCAGTTGAAGAGGTTTAACGAAACGGTTCATAGGATCAGCATGAGTAAAAGCTTTTGCGCGAGTTGCAGAACGAAAAAACCAATGAGTGGGCTTAGATCTAAGACCCCTCCAATAGGGGGAATAAACCGACGGAAAATATTCAGATAAGGATCAGTATAATGGGCGATGAAATGCATAAACCTTGAGTGCTGCAGGTTAGGGAACCAAGACCCGAAGATACGAATCACAATCAGAAGAGAATAGACCGTGAAGACTAAACGAATGATATAAACAAGGTAAATCATAGAGCAAAGGATAACAAACTTTAGGAAAAACTTCCAGTGGTCCTTAACAAAAAATTCTTTGAGTATAATGGGTTTAACACCGGGGTTTAATTTTTCTTTCGATTTGTCTATACTCTTACACTTTTACGGAAGTAGGGTATGCAAGTTGTCGGTCTCCATAAAGAAGAGCTAGAATTTCAAGTTGCTTGTTTAAGTGAGCAGAAAGGACAGGTGATCCTGGAGTTTCTCGAAAGAAGAGAAGGGCCCCTCTCTATTAGTAAAGAGATGCTAGTTGTCGCTGGGGTCGATGGGCACGATCTCTTGATTCGTCAGTTAAGATCCCCTTTAAGAAAAAAACAAGCTCTGCATAAGACCCTTCCCTTTCAACTCGAAGCCCTCATCCCTTACTCCTTAGATGAGGTCATTGTCAAGCCGATTTACATGCGAGAAAAAGAGGAAACTCTAGGGACTTTTTTTACGGTTCCTAAGAAATTTTTTGAAAAATTTCTTCATACCTACCAAGAGAGAGGAGTGGATCCCGAATGGGTCTCAGTTGTCCCAATGGCACTCTTGCGCTTTGGGGAGTTTACCTGTCCCGATGCCCCCTCTCTAGTGATTTTCCACGTAGGGAAGATCAGGACGCAAATCATTTCAGTAAAAATGGGGATGATTGAAAGTCATCTAACCCTCCCTATGGGAGCCCAAGATTTTCACACTGCCTGTACTCAAGATAATTGTTTTGAACTGACGCATGTTAAAGAAAAGAGCTCCCCTCATCTTTTTGAGCTTTTAAGTCGATTGCGTCGAGAAGTGGATCGAGCCTTTTGTTTTTTGGCCCAAAAGGAAGAGGAAGAAAGCATCCATCCTGTCCTTTTTTGTGGGGAGATGGCCTCTCAAATCGAGCGTGCTCTATTGGAAGAGGGAGCGTTTAGATTTTCTCCTCTCGAAATTCAAGGCTATCGCGGTTTTGATGCCGAGGTTTTGCGTTCTTATGCCATTTCAATAGGTCTTTGTTTAGATGCTTTGAAAAATGATCAAAAAAGCATTCAATTGCGCCAAGGGGAATATATTTCCGAACCCCGTTTAAAAAAGATCAAAACAGGGCTGATAAAAGGGGGTGTTTTAGCAGGAATACTCTTTGCGTTAACAGCCTTTTGTTCCTCTATGTATTTTCAGAAAAAAAATCAGGAACTCTCCCATGAAATGGAAAGTTTAGCAATGGAATATGAAGGGGAAATGCCTGCATTAAAAGGGGTGAGGCTTGTTCAGGGAGCTCATGAAAAAATGGAGTTTATCGATCGGGAGCTCCGTTTACCAAAAAATCGTGATGGGTATTTTTCTCCCCCCCCTCTAGTCAGTGATTTCCTGACCTTTATTTCAACCCATCCGAAATTAGAGGGGATAGAGTTATTGCGGATTGAGTATGAACTCAAATCCTATCCGACACTCGATCGTCCTGATGGGGTTTATACGCCAAAAGTAAAGATTTTATTTACGACAGAAGAAGCGAAAAAAGCACGAGACTTTCATGATGCGATTGTAGAAGGAGGGGATTTGATCAAGAGTGATGCGGAAATAGAATGGAATCGAAAGGGAAGCGAATATGAAATTGCCTTTTTCCTTCAAGTTTGAGTTTCATCCCAAACAGATGATACAAAGTAAGAAAGTGATCTTTGCTTTTTATCTCCTCTCTTTGGTCCCTTTTTTGTTATGCATTTTTTTCGTTAAAGAAAAAAACGCATCTTATCAAGAACTCTCTGAGCAAATAGCTCGCATGAGGCTCCGCATGGAACGTACCCTTGAAATACAAAAGGATCGCAATACCTTTTATAAACGGTATGCAGACGCAGACCGTTATTATTTAGATCATGTTTTAGAAGTTGCAACTTTCTTAAAACCTGAAGTGGAAGCACTCACACTTGTTTATGGCCATCCTGCCTTTGAAACATGTGATAACGTGAAAAAACGGTTAGACTTCCTCACCAAGGGGGATAACCGGTTGTTTTTTTCCGAGGAAAATCGCCGGTCTAAAAATCACATTGAAGAACTCGATCTCAAACAAAAACATCCCATTGAAATCAATACCCAAGACCTGAGAAATTTACTTTCGCTCATTGAAGGTGTCCCAGTGGGAGAGTTTGAACCCCCTGGGATGGCACCACAATTCATCATGCGACGCCTCCTTCTGCGCAAGAAAAAACTTGCAGAAAGGGAAACGTTTTTACTAGAAATGCACTTGATAAAGAGAGAGGTCCTCAAATGAAATATTTAAGCATCTGCTTAATGCTTATTCTCATCCTTCTGACAGGATGTGGAAATCGACAAGGAGAAGAGGAAAATAGATTAAGCAGTATCCAAATTGTCGATCGTAACGGTTTTAAAGAAACCATCAGTGCACCTGAGCGTCTCCGTTACTATGAACACACCGATTTTTTTGCCCCCCAACCTTACGAGAAAGTAATGCGTGTTTATACACGTAATACTCAAGGAAAAACCCCTTCCAAAATGACAACGTACCATTCTAATGGAGAGCTTTGGCAATACTTAGAAGTGGTCAATGGGCGTGCCCGTGGGTATTATCGTGAATGGCATGAAAATGGTGTCTTACGCCTTGAACTTACGGTGATTGAAGGTCTTGGAGACCTTAGTGAAGAGGCACAACTCAGTTGGATTTTTGATGGCCCTTCTCGCGCATGGGATAGCGAGGGACATTTATTAGCAGAGATCTACTATGAAAAAGGGAAACTTCAGGGGAATGCACTCTATTACCATCCCAATGGAAAAGTGAGTAAGATTATCCCTTACGAAAATGATAGAATCGAGGGCGATCTTATCTACTACGATGAAAAAGGGAGCGTCCTTGGGAAAACACCGTATAGGCGCGGCCTGAAACAGGGGATAGCCACCTTCAAAGGAGATAGAAATATCCCTCCCTACTCCGAAGAATACGACCAGGACCTCTTGATGGAGGCAACGTATCAGGATTTTTCAGGAAAAATCCTTGCGACCATTGAAAATGGAAAGGGGAAGCAAGCCCTTTTTCAAGAGGGAAAATTGCAAAGCATTCAAGAATATCAGAAAGGAATTCCTCAAGGTGAAGTCCAACGATTTGATGCAAGAGGACGCCTTCACAATCTCTTTCATATAAAAGAGGGGATGAAGCATGGAGAAGAATGGGTTTACTACACTGCATTTGATGATCTCACTCCTCAGCCTAAGCTTTACATTCAGTGGAGTGAGGACGTGGCTCAAGGAATGATGCGTACTTGGTATGAGAATGGTGCTTTAGAAAGCGAGCGTGAGCTTTATGACAACCAAAAACATGGGGTCTCTTCCTGTTGGTATCGGGACGGCTCTCTCATGATGGTTGAAGAGTATGAAAACGATCAGCTCTATCGAGGAACCTACATGAAGAAAGGGGATCCGACTCCTGTTTCAACTGTTGATCAAGGAGAAGGAACTGCCACTCTTTATGACCCTGATGGGTTTTTCATCAAAAGAGTTTCCTATAAAAAGGGGATTCCCGTTGATTGAGAGGGTCTTTTTGGAATGACACGATCTAAAGAAGAAATTAGAAAAAAGATGTTGCACGTGCGCCGTATGCTTTCTGAAGAGAGGCGTCTTGAAGCGCAGCATCAAGTTCTTCAAGTGCTCTATCCCCAGTTGCAGACCTTTTCTTGGATTCTCTCCTTTGCCAATAAGGAGGAAGAAATTAATCTATGGCCCCTTAATAGCAAACTAGCAAAAGAGGGGCGTCTTCTTTTTCCCCGCTTAGTGAGTCCTGTAGAGCTATTGCCCTTTGCAGTCAAAGATTTTGAACACGAGCTGGTCATGAATACTCATTGGAAAGTATTAGAGCCCCACCCTGATCGGTGTCCCTTAGTCGCCCTTAATCAGATCGATTGCGTATTGGTTCCAGGCATTGGGTTTGATGCCAATAAGCAAAGAATTGGGTACGGGAAAGGACATTATGACCGTTTTCTTTCAAAACTCACATGCCCTTTCTATGGAATAGGTTTTAAAGAGCAACATCTTGCGGCTCCCCTTCCTGCGAAGGCCCATGATATCCCCCTCACAGAAGTTTATCTATTTTAAACTGAATCGACTATAGCTAAATTAATTTAAAATTGGGATGATTTAGGAGAGATTTTAAGAAGTCGAAATAAATCATCCCAATTTTAAATTAATTTAGCTATATAAAGCCGGTTGGGCGGTGTATTATTGGTATTTGTGGTGGGGTGGATTACTATTCCAATCTTGATGGGGAGAGGGTTGCTCTTGTACGGCGCACTTTTTGGGTCCTATTGCAGCTTTGGCACGTGCTGTGCCATTTTCAGCGATCCGAGAGACCGTACCATAATCCGCTCCTTCAGGGCAGGTAAAGCGGACTGAAAAAGGCCCTTTTGCATAATCTTTAGCATTATAGAGACTATCATACCAAATATGGGTGTGCCCAGGCCCTAACTCAAATCCCCCAAGCTCTTTTGCCTCTTTATCATAGATGGTTGCATGGAGAGAGTAGGAACTATCATTTGTTACAGTGATCTTTACAGCAAAAAGAGTGGTGGTTAGAGCAAGTAAAGGAAGGAGGAAACGCATCATTTAGGGGGGCCCCCAATTGGGATCCCCAGGAGGTTCACTATTTTCCCATGAGGGCTGCCCATCTTGTCCTGATAAAGAACTTGGATTTTGCTGTGATGAATTATCATCTTTTTTTTTAGGATCGGTACAAACACGAGCTCCAGAAGCCATAGAAGCAGTCACGGTTGCTGCTTGGGTGACTCCATTGATGATGCCATATTGCTGTCCCGATTTTTTACAAGTAAAAGTGACTTGGTAAGGAGTTTGAGACCAAGAATAGGCTCCTCCTTCACTATCTTGCCAGGTTCCACTTGAATTGGGGGCAACCCCAACCGAGCCTTTGTTTTTGCCGTCTGCAGAGTGGATAGTGGCAACCAAATCATACTGGCTGTCATTAATGATATGAACAGAGCCTGCAAAAACACTTCCCCCTAAGAGGAAGAAAAGTGCGCTCCCAAGCTTCATTATTACTCCTTTTCTATATGAGCATATTTGAAGTCGATATTCCCCATTGTCGTGAGAACAACATCTTTTAAAGTGTCATCTTGGATGTAAAGCATTGTAAAATGAAAAATAGGGATCACAGGCATATCATTCATGATGATCTGTTCGCTTTGTCTTAAGAGAGCTTGGCGTTCATTGGCATTTTGGCAATAGGAAGAGGTTTCCAAAAGCTCGGTATAGCCAGGGTTTTCCCAGTTGGTATTATTGGTTCCCACATCTTTGGTTTTAAAGACTTCTAAGAAGTTAATCGGATCATTAAAGTCAGCAAACCAGTTTCCTAAAGATAGGGTGTAATTTTTCTTGGATACCCGATCGAAAAACACTTTGCTTTCAACAGGTTCAAGGGCAATTTGAAATCCAAAAGCTTGGCGCCATTGTTCTTGAATGGCCTGTGCCATTAGATGGTTCCTTTCGGCTGAAGCATACATAAGAGTTAAGGAAGAGAGTTGATCGGGAGAGATTTTTAATTCTTCTAAAGCTTCTCCAAAAAGATCTTGCGCTTTAGAGAGATCACCATCTTTGAAAAGAGGCTCTTTTTGTAATCCCATCGCTACGGGGACAATGCCTGTTGCAGGGATTTGGTTTCCTTGGGCAATGTGATCGACAATCGCTTGGCGATCGATCGCGTAGGCAAGAGCTTTGCGTAGTTTTGTAGAGCGCAAAGGACCTTGGGTAATATTGACACGGATCCATTGGGTTGCAAGGACAGGTGCGACCTGAAGTTTTTCTTGTGACTTGAGACTTTGAATGGCATCGATAGGAATTGTAGAGAAAGGAGAACCATCCCAATTTAACTCACGGGTTCCGAACATGTTGAAACCTGTATCTTCAGTGACCATCACCATTTTTAGATCTGCGATTTGGACTGTTTTTTTATCCCAGTAGCGCTCGTTTTTACGTGCATCGATCACATTATGATGTTTCCAGTCATGAAGAGAAAAGGGGCCATTTCCAACATAGGTTGTATGATTTTCTGCCCAGTGAGAGTTAGCACGATCAACAGAACGATTCACAGGAAAGTAAATGGGGTGGGTAATCAATTCCAAAAAGTAAGGTGTTGGGTGGTTCAGCTCAACAATCAGAGTTTTGTCATTGGGCGTTTCAATTCCCACTAGACTTAAAGGGAGTTTTCCTGTTTTTGCCTCTTTAGCATTTTTAATGACATAGAGCATGTTAGCATTCGGAGCATTGAATTGGGGAGAGAGGCTTTTTTTCCATGCATACGCAAAATCCTGAGAGGTCAGAGGATCTCCATTGGACCATTGGCTTGCTTTAAGTGTAAAAGTATAGGTTTTTAGATCACTAGAAACAGAGACTTTTTCTGCAAGGGCCAGAGAAGCTTTCCCTTTTTTATCCACCCTTGTCAGTCCTTCCATAAACATGCGGACCAGATTGGTATCTGTAAGAGCCCGCACTTTTCGGGGATCTAAGGTTTGGGGTTCATTTGCAATGTTAATGGTGATATTTTGGCTAGAATATCCTCTACGTTTCTCTGTTGAATCAGCACTTTTTTTACACCCTGTTAATGAAAGGGCTATCAGTGGGAGGAGGAAAGTAAGCCGGAATATTGTTTTCATAGTAACCTTCATGTTACACCTTAAAAAATATGAATTTAGTGTGATAGAGTATTTTTTGCACGAGAATTTTGAGATGATGAACCTATTCACCTGAGTTATGTCCTATTTTGTTGTTGAAAAACCCACTCCTCTTTTGAGTACCCCCCACTTTAAGCAAGTTTTTGGGCAAAAGCTTACTTTAGATGCACAAAATCTTGTGCGCGAAGTGGAGATGATTGCCTTTCCAGGAATGGTTTTTGAAGTGGTTCAACCGAAAGAAGACTCTATTTTGGAACTAAGCGCTTCTTTTTATCCTAAATCTCCCCTTTATATCGATGAGCGCTTTGGAGTGGTTCACAATTCTAAACCTCCTAGTTATGCACCTATTCTTCCCTCTCTCGAAGTCATCTTAAAGCGTATGAAAAGTTGTGTGGGACTTCCCTATGTTTGGGGAGGGAATTATGCAGCCGGAATTCCCGAATGGAAAGAGTACTACCCTCCTGCTAACCCTCTCACACCTTTTGAAGAGGCGCACTGGTGTTTTCGGGGGGTCGATTGTTCAGGTCTTCTTTATGAAGCAACAGAGGGTTTTTTGCCGCGCAATACAAGCGAGCTTAGATTGATCGGAGAGGAGGTCCCCTTGGAGGCCATTCAACCTCTCGACTTATTTTTTTACCCGGGCCATGTCTTTATTTTATTCAATGAGACCGAGGTGATTGAAAGTAAGCTTGAGTATGGGGGTGTCACCATTACCCCTCTTGAAAAGAGATTAAAAGAGGTGGAGACTTATACAATCAGGCGTTTTCATCCTCAAGTAACTTCTTTTCAAAGATCTTAAGAAGACGTTTTAAATGGGCATCCGATTCTCGGAGTTCAGCTTTGTTTTGCGCATTTGGAGTGCTTTTTGCACGTCTTCTTAGAATCAAAGCGATAAACTCTTCAATAGATTGTGTTTTTGCGCCGAGATGTGTTGCTTTAATTGTGAGCTCACGATCAGAAGAAACAAGCATTGTTTGGTGGCTATCCCAGGAAAGGAGCTCCAGGATATAAAGATCTGCTGAAAGGTTTTCTGGAGAAAAAACCACCTCAAGTGCTTCCATTTTTTTTGAAGAGGGGAAGATTTCAGCTTGGGTTTGATGGCTATCAAACACCAGTGTTGCCTGCATATTTAACGCAGCGATTTCATGATCTAAATCTTCCAAAAAATGGGCGCGCTTTTTTTGAAGAGGGAGGACATTTTGTTGAATTTTAAAGAAAAGATTGTAGCCATCGATCAAATAACGCATGAACCTATCCGGTTCGTAAGAGTTCTTCTAAGAAGGGGAAAAGTTTATCTAAGGCTTTGCGTCTATGAGAGATTTTGTTTTTTGTCTCTTCGTCCATCTCAGCAAATGTTTTGTTGTAGTCATACTTCAAAAACAAGGGATCATACCCAAATCCTTGGCTTCCACGAGGAGCAAGGATGAGAGAGCCCTCACAGAGACCTTGCACTTGCTTTTGTATTCCCTCTGGAGAAGCCAATGCTAAAGCACAGGTATAGTACCCGATTCTTTCACTTTCTGAAATCGGATCGAGTTCTTGAACAAGCTTTTGGCGATTCTCTTTATCTGAGGCATGTTCTCCAGCAAAACGTCTACTGTGAACTCCAGGACGGTCTTTCAGAGCAGGAACGACAAGTCCTGAATCATCAGCAATGACCCACCTTTTTAAGGCGCTTGCAGCATGGGTTGCTTTGATAAACGCATTTTCTTCAAAGGTAGAACCTGTTTCTTCTGGAGGTTGATAGCTTGGAAAATCTAGGAGAGAAAGATAGTCAAAAGGAAGACGGGGCTTCAGAATCGACCGGATCTCACGGATCTTGTGTAAATTTGATGAGGCAATCACGATTTGCATGAGATCATCCTACTCGTTTTCAAAATAATTGCGCAAGTTTGAGATTTTCATATTCTTCCCTTGGATAGATACTTTGTCACCCACTTTATGTCCAATGAGAGATTGCGCAAGTTTGGATTGAAAGGAGAGGATATTCTTTTCAGGATCCGCTTCCCAAGGACCTAGGAGGGTATAGGCGACCTTGTGTCCCTCTTCATTTTGGAATTCAACGATAACGCCAACACCCACTTGTTCAATGGAGACATCATTTTTAGTGAGAATACGTGCCTTATTGAACTGGTCAGAAAGGGTTTTAAGTTCACTTTGAAGACGATCTCGTTTTTCGAGTGCCGCTTTGAACTCTGCATTTTCTCTTAAGTCACCATGGGAGCGAGCCACTTCGATCTCTTTCGCATTTTCTACAGTTTCTACTGTGGAGATTTGATGGATCCGTTTTTTGATTTTATTGTACCCCTCTTCTGTTGTCCAAATGGTATGATCTTCTTCTTGCTCGTCTTCACTATATTTTTTCCCTAGCTTGGCTAAAGCGGGATGGACCACTTCAGCTAAAGAGTGGAAAATCTTAATGTCATGATCGCTAAGGCTTTGACATTTGGTTGCAAGAAGGAGAAACTCCTGAACAGCCTCTTTTGAGGCTTTCTGGAAAATCTTCCGTACGTTGCTATAGCGCCCCGTCGTGAGAAAAGTTAACATCTTTTTAATAAGATCTCGGTATCCTGAGGATTGCTCAAGAGAGCTAAGGAGAATTAAGAAAGATTCAAAAAAGCGATTTTTTCCTTCTTGATCACCATAAGGAATAGCAGAATTACGCATAATTTTTTGAAAATACCAGAGAATGACTTGTGGATAGCGGCTGGGAAAAGAGAGGAGTTCATCCAGTTTCTTAATAATTTCAGACTCTTTTTTAGTCTGCAGAAGTTCTGTAAGAATATAGTCTCTAAGGGGATTTTGCTCTACAATCAGCAATAGATTTAAAAAGACTGTTTCCCAATCATTGCGCAGCTCTAAAATATTCGTAAGCGTGCGCTTTTTAAAAGCCATGATGTCTATCGCTTTGACAACATCTTCAGGAGAAGAAAAACGTTTGATGAGCTCCTTAACAGGGAGATAGTCTTTATCTTCTGTTAAATCTTCCATAAAAAAGTGTAGCTGCAGTTCTTGAGCATCTGTTAACTCTTCAACAGATAGAGCTTTTTTAATTTGCTCTTGCAGCTGATTTTTAAACTCTTCATTTTTGAGTGTTTGGGGAAAATCACGCAGATAAGCATACACCATTTGGATGAGGGAGCTAGCATCGGGTTTC
>JAKQGT010000170.1 GCA_029556005.1 Chlamydiota bacterium
TTACGGCTCAGTGTTGGATTTTAAACCCCAACCACCCCTTCCACTCTCTCTTTTCTAGGATGGTCCCATAATGAGCAAAAGGTCTTGCCTCTTCGATGGGGATACCCGATAGAATCAGTGTATAACTTTGAAGCGGTGGAAGGGCACTCCAAGCGCATTTTTGTTCAGAAGAGATCATGTTCATCAGGATCAAAGGATGATCAAACTTTTTCTCTAAGCATTTCCCAAAAGTGCAGTGTAATTGATTGAGCTTTGCATTCTCCTTTGCATGGCAAAGGGCCTCCTCATCACAATCGATACCATAAACTTCCTCTGCCCCCCGGAGTTTGGCAGCCAAAGAGAGGACTCCAGATCCACATCCAACATCGATGACCTGACCTGTAATAGGGCTCGGCATTAAATGAAGCATCAATTGCGTTGTAGGGTGGGATAGATCTCCAAAACCTGGGCCCGGTTTCATGTAATAGGTTTTATCGGGACCCCCATAGTCCTTTAAGTGGACATGGGCTAACCCTTTTTTAAAATTAGGCGCATGGAGCGCCCACTGCTCATTCCAATCAATCATAGCCCCAGAGTATACCTGAATAACTTCTTGCGGGAAAAGAGTTTCTCTAGCATGATATGCGATCTTGAGGCTATCCAACTCAGCACCGGTAGCTCAATTGGATAGAGTACCTGGCTACGGACCAGGAGGTTAGAGGTTCGAGTCCTCTCCGGTGCACATTCCCATTAGTAAAAATATGAAACGAATCAAAAAATTAGCCAAGAAGAGCCAATCTTTAGAAAAAAAGTTAAAATATTTCAAAAAGAAATAGGGCAAAGCCCTGAAGCGTCTAGCTAAAGTCAAATAACTTCTTGTTGCCAAAAATATTCTATTGATAAATTCTTATGAAGAGTTTTGTCTTTAGGGGTGTGTCATGCGGATAGTGAGTTTTTTTTGTTTTCTTTGTATCAGTTTCTCTTTGGTTGCTTCGAAAATTTCTGAATACCTTGTTTTTGAAGGAGACGAAACCGTTCTCGATGTTGGGTGTGGGAGTGGGAAGGAGAGTGCGGAGCTACTGAAGCAGATTCCCCGAGGGGAGGTCCGTGTTTGGGACAATTCTCAGGCGCGGATTGCAAGTGCTCAAAAGAATTTCCCGAAAGAAAAACACCCCCATCTTTTTTTTGAAGTGAAGGATATTCAAGTTCCCAGTAGCGAAAGAGAGTTTGATTATCTCCGCTCCTTTGAGAAGCTGCAGTGGGTGAAAGATCATCACGCATTTTTACGGGGTGCAAATAGGTGTTTAAAGGTGGGTGGCAAGCTCCTGATCGCTACCCCCATGGGGCTTCCTCAAGCGCTGCAGCAAGCTGTGGATGAAGTTTCGATGAAAGAGAGATGGCGTGGATATTTCAGAGATTTTGTAACGGGATGGAACTTTCCTACAAAAGAAACGCTGGAAACGTTGCTTACCGAAAATCATTTTGAGGCTCGTTATTTAGAAGTCATAGAACAAGAAGATATTTTTCCTTCGAAAGAGGTATTCCAAAACTTTATTAGTCACTGGTTTCCCTATGTGCAACCGATTCCTACCGATTTAAGAAGACAATTTATGAGTGAAGTGATTGAGCGGTTTGTGGAACTGCAACCCCTAGATCATAACCAGTGTTTGCACTTTTTTGTTAAACGTCTTGAGGTGGTGGCAGTCAAACATGACCATTCTTGAAGGATTTCCTTGTGGCCCATTCCAAACCAACGCCTACATTTTGGCGTGCAGTGAAACCCATAAAGGGGTGTTTATTGATCCTGCACCGGAGAGTTTAGATGTGCTAACCGAAGCTGCAACGGGTTACAAGATGGAAGGGATTCTTTTAACCCATTCTCATTGGGATCATATTGCCGATTTAAAGGCTCTCAAGCGCTCATTTCATATTCCTGTTTATGTACATCCCTTAGATGCGAAAAATGTACGCACTCCTGGAAGCGATGGAGTGCCTCTTGCTTTTCCTATCGAGGGTGTAGAACCCGATTATGATTTAAATGATGGGCAAATTTTTCACCTGGGGCATTTAGAGCTCTATGTTATCCATACCCCTGGCCATACACCAGGTGGGGTCTGTTTTTATTTGGAAAAAGAGAAAATTTTAATTGCGGGAGATACCCTTTTTAAAGGGGCGATTGGTAAACTTTCTCTTCCTACAGCTGACCCCTCTGCTATGTGGAAATCCTTAAAAAAATTAGAAAAACTCCCTCCCGAAACCCGCGTCTATTCTGGCCATGGCCCTCCGACCACGATTGGAGCAGAATCATGGCTTCCCCGAGCAAAGGAACTCTTTAGCTAATCTCTTATTTAGTGTATTATGGGTCGTTTATCCTAGGAGGTTGATATGAGCTCGTTACTGATTGGAAAAAAAGCTCCACAATTTAAAGCACAGGCTGTTGCCAATGGAAAAATGGTCGAGAATTTCTCTCTCGATCTTTTCTCTGGTAAGTATGTGGTTTTATTTTTCTATCCGTTGGACTTTACCTTTGTCTGTCCAACAGAATTGCATGCCTTTCAAGAGAGGCTTAGAGACTTTGAAGCGCGTGATGCCCAAGTGATTGGGTGCTCTGTGGATAGTGTTTTCTCTCACCTAGCATGGGTCAATACCCCTAAAGCAAAAGGAGGGATTGCAGGTGTCACCTACCCTCTTGTTGCCGATTTAAATAAAGGGATTGCCCGGGATTACCATGTCTTAAGTGAAGAGGCAGGAGTTGCCTTCCGCGGGTTATTCTTGATGGATAAAGAAGGAATCATTCGTCATCAGCTGGTCAATGATCTTCCCTTAGGACGTTCTGTAGATGAAGCCCTCCGCCTTTTAGATGCCTTGATTTTCCATGAAGAGCATGGGGAAGTGTGCCCTGCGAATTGGAAAGAAGGGGAAAAGTCAATGAAGCCGACCCAAGAAGGGCTCGTGAGCTACTTTAATTAATTTCTCCAAGGGAGGTGCATCACAGCGTGATCGGCATCGACAATCGTTGAAGCGATACCAAGGATCACGATTTGATCGCTGGGCTCATCTCCCACATTGAAAAATTGATGCTCGATATGGGCAGGACAAATGACTGTGCAGGGAGCTTCAAAATAGCTCTCTATATCTCCCACAATGACTTTCCCTTTCCCTGAGAGAAACACGAAGATCTCCTCTGTTTCATGCATGTGTCTCGGTGTTTGTCCCCCCGGAGCAATGGTACTTCTCCACACTTCATATTCTTTAGCGCCTAAACTGGGAGTAGCAATTCCTGTTAATGTAGCTCCCGCTTTTCCAAAGGATGGGAGGTCATTATGATCAATCACAATAGCCCCCTCTGAAAAGACAAAAAAAGGGATGCAGAGGGCAAAAAATGTTAAAGCGGTTTTCAGCATTATTTTCTCCATGGTAGTTCAAGGTCTTGGGGATTTTTTTCTAATTTTAAACTGAATCGACTATATAAACCAAAACTCAGGTCTCAATTTACGATATAGGGAAAATATACTCAAATGATTTTAAACCTGGAGTTTAAATAGCAGGAAGCTGGAGGGAGGTGAGATAATCATAGAGATCGCGCTCGGTTGTAATCATGAGTGCCTCATGAGTATCGAGAACAGGTCCTGCGGAGTCAATAATACGGGCATCTCCCACCCCTGGCAAACAAATCGCTGTGAGGTGAGAAACCTTCTTTTTGTTGAGTAGGTGTTTCATCCCCTTAAGGTAGTCTTTGGTGCTAAAGCCCTCTTCTTTAACTCGAATGTAAATCAGCTCTTGCTCATAGAGGAGAAACTGAATGGCAAAAAAAATCCCTCGGCTCTCATCTGGAGGGTTACCGAGCATATCATTCAGATGGGTCAGAGACTTAACGAAAAGGAGAGAACTGATTTCCCCTTTTTCTGCTTCTCCAAAAAGAGCCACCGTTTGGCGCATAAGAAAGAAACTCCTTGGGCTATACTCAAACAGCTTCAAAAGTTGTTTGAGTATACATCTTCCCATATACGCCTTTGGGTTTTTTTTGCAACGCTTGAAAACCCAATTTGAATGAAAGCATTTTTACAACGGTCTCAAGGTGCTACCTATTGCCACTTCTTCTTGAATGCCCATCTCATGACGACACTATCTAAGTAGTAACTTGGGTTTGAAAAGATCTTCAAAAATTAGATCTTGAGTTCAACTAGACTGATGCTTTCTTTTTTTGCGTCTAGCTTGTGGCTTAAGTTTTGGATAACGTCGGATTTTTCTTCTTCCTTTTTTTGCTTCCCATAGATTGGTATCGATCTGCAAATTAATCCAAAATTCAGGAGATGTCCCAAGGGCATCAGCAAGGTCTAAAGCAATTGCCTCTGTAATGGCTCTTTTACCACGAATAATACTGCTTAGTTTGGGTTGAGTCCAAGTCCCTCCCAAATGGCGAACAAATTCTATCTGAGATACTCCTAATGGGTGCAAAAAATCTTCCCACAAAATTTCTCCCGGATGAATCGGTTTACGGTATTTTGGTAACATCTGCATCTCCTAATGATAATCTAAAATCTTTACACTTTCAGCATGACCTTTTTCCCATCGAAAAATGATCCGCCATTGATCATTGATACGAATGCTATAATATCCTCTCAAGCTCCCCCTTAACAACTCTAAATGATTAGAAGGAGGAACTTTTAAGTCTTCTAGTACTTTGGCAGCGTTAATCATTTCAAACTTCCTATGAGCTATTCGCCAAAGAATGGGAGAAAGTCTCTTAAGAGCCCGTTTTCCGTTATAGATATCTTGACTTTCTTGGTCAGCAAAGGATTTTATCACCCATATCTCATATATCATTATATCGAAAAACAGTATGATCCTCAACATAGGTTTTTTCAATAAAAAAATTCACAAAATATTGAGAATATTTCTTGAACTCAAGTTGAGACCGTTGCAAAAGGATTGCGGAGGCCTAGGCAGAATAGAGAAGTCTATCGAGGCTTGGGGTGAGTTGGTTCCATAAAAGATGAAGGGTGGCTGTAAAGACAGCAGACTCTCCGACCTCTATGAGGCTGCTATAAATGAGGCTTCCAAGAAATGTATCAAATCCCCCTCCATTTTCGCAGTCAGCATATTGAAAATGTAGTCCAGTGAAAATAAGCGCGGTTACAAGGGCTCGCAAGACCTTGATGGAAACGGTATTTAAATCATAGTGATTATCAGGAAAGTGTCTATTGAGAAGGGCTTGTGGAATGTCTCTTAAAGCAAGTTGTTGCAAGAGATAACGAAACTGGAATTCCTCTAATACTGGGGCTATTGAGTTAGCTGTTTGCTCATCATTGAAGTTAAAGGTTGTTTGAATCATTGTCTTGGGGCGAATAAGGACGCGATTGATTGTATTAATGGTGGAAAGAGACTCTTCTGGCATGAAGTTAGCCATGCAGATACCATTTCGGACCATGATGGGGGTGAGCGATCGCCCCATAATGTAGTCTGAAGCAAAGACACTCACTGCGCGGGCACTTATGTTGACTGTATCTCTGGCGAAATTCCATAGAGTAGATCCCCATCCAGGAGGATTGGAGTCATTTCTTTTGATGCTGCCCATTTTCCCTCAATTTTTTAAATATTATAACATAATTTAACTTTTATTTAAATTATTATTTAAATATACTCAAACAACTTCAAAAGTTGTTTGAGTATAGCTGACTTTAAGGTTGATAGATTGCATTTTCGCCGAGATCTTCCTCAATAGCGAGGAGGCGGTTATATTTGGCGATCCGATCCGATCGAGAGAGAGAGCCCGTTTTGATCTGTCCGGCGCGGGTAGCGACACTCAGATCGGCGATAAAGGTATCCTCTGTTTCCCCTGAGCGGTGAGAGATAATCGCTCTATAGTCATGGGAATCTGCCAGCTCTAGCGCTTCTAGGGTCTCAGTGAGTGTACCGATTTGATTGACTTTGATGAGAATGGCGTTAGCCACTTTTTCATGAATCCCTCTTCTCAGGAATTGGGTATTGGTCACAAAGATATCATCTCCCACGAGCTGCATTTTTTCGCCCAGACGTTTCGTGAGAATTTTCCACCCCTCCCAATCATTTTCATCCAACCCATCTTCAATCGAGTCGATGGGGTAACTCGCGCAGAGTTTATCGAGATAGGTGACTTGGGCTTCTGCAGAACGTTCTTTAAATTTTTTGCCGGCGTTTTTTTTCTTTTTCTCTAAGTAGACTTTTTTCTCTTTGTCGTAAAATTCTGAAGCAGCGCAATCGAGAGCAATTGTAATATCTTTTCCCGGTTTGTAACCCGCTTGTTCAATGGCTTCCATGATGAAGTTGAGAGCTTCTTCATCAGAAGATAGGTTGGGAGCAAAACCTCCTTCATCCCCTACAGAGGTGATATGTCCTTTAGATTTGAGGAGTTTTTTTAGAGCATGAAAAGTTTCAGCTCCCCATCTCAGCGCTTCTTTGAAGGAGGGGGCGCCAACAGGACGGATCATGAACTCTTGAAAGTCGAGGGAATTATCTGCGTGGGCTCCCCCATTTAAGATGTTCATCATGGGAGTGGGCATCAAAGGGGTGTGGGCTCCCCCAATGTAACGGTAAAGAGGCTCTTTTTTATTCATCGCCCCGCAGCGGGCAATAGCAAGAGAGGTTCCAAGAATAGCATTTGCACCGAGTGATGCTTTATTTGGGGTTCCATCCTCTGCAATCAACGCTTTATCTAAGTCGGTCTGGTCATAAATCGAGCGTCCTTTGAGGAGGCGTGCGATGGGGCCAATCACGTTTTGCACTGCTTTTTCTACCCCTTTGCCATCATACCGATTCGGGTCTTTATCGCGCAGTTCTACAGCTTCGTGTTCTCCTGTTGAGGCTCCTGAGGGAACGGCTGCTCTTCCCGTGATCCCATTATCCGTTGTCACTTCAACTTTAATTGTCGGATTGCCTCGGGAATCTAGAATTTCCCGTGCATGAATGCGCTCAATCTTTGCCATAAATCGACCCTATATTTTGAGGTTGTTTGAGTATACTCCCTCATTTGTAATAAAAATGAGGATTTATACTCAAATAACTTTGAACCTATCCAGTATTTAAGGATTTATTTGATTTCTTCGATTTTTGAACAGATTTTCCATTTTCATTTTGATCACATTGTCCATGAGACAAGAGGTCA
>JAKQGT010000181.1 GCA_029556005.1 Chlamydiota bacterium
GAAGCTCTTCAGCAGAGTTATCTTTCTCATTAAGAAAGCTTATAAATATGATAATTCCAAACATTTGCAAAAATGAAATAGGGGATACTGGGAGAATTGGGACTGCGAACCAATTCCAGAAGCACTGAGCTACAAAAGTTGTATATACACCAATAATGAAAGCAGTGGTCCAAACCGCTATTTTTTTCATTTTATCAAATCCTTGTTACTTGCTTCTCGCATAAGGATTTACATAGATGTATCCCTTGCTAGTTTTTTTGACATGACCTGAAGTAATCTTTGTTTTAGGCTGTCCATTAACTTTGCTTGGTTTTCCATAACTTGCATAAGGTGCTTTCTTTACATAAGGCTTTTTTGTTGTAGCTTTGGTAGAGTATGATTTTTGCGGGTAAGACTTCTTCGGTGCCGCACTCAATTCTCCGACCGATAGAATAGTTGTCGCCAAAATCGCTAAGCTAAACGCTCCATTTTTCAAATACTTAAACATTGTCTTTCTTCCTTTTTAATCCATTTCGTAATAGTTGAATTCACCTGTAGCATAGTCATAGGTTTCTAATTCATTGCCGTAGAATCCTTGAACTTCTTCATCATGATAGCTGCCATCTCCATAGTGGTAGACTTCGATGTCTTTATATTTTCGTACGAGATTGCCTTTTTCGATTTCGATGTATTCACCTTCGTTGTAATCGTAACCATCCCATCCAAACAAAAATGAACTTCGAAAAACTGGAAGTAAGAAAAAATAAAATAATTTATTCACAAATAAACAACTCCAAAATAACTGAAATTATATCATGATGATTGAAAATAAAAAACATTCAAAAAATGGTTGTTGTTTGTAATTAAATAATTTAAATCATATTTAACGGTTAGCTAAGAGAAAAAGCCAGCTTTTAGCCAGTCTGATACATTGGTAGAAAATGTTTTGAAAGAGTCTCCAGGGCTCTTGCCATGTGATAGGTGGTTGAGCATTCCTCTTTGTTATAGCTCCTGATTGTTCCCATATATCCTCCTTAAGAAAGGGGATTGGTGTACGAAAAACTGGAATAAATAGCAATTAAAGAGAGGTAACATCTCACGACCTTTTTTGATAGCTCCTTGTAAAACAAGTAAAAATCTACTGATTGCACTTTGGATTACGCACTATTTACGCAGTTTAAGAAAAAGTTGTCACATTTTTCACAAGCACAAGGTATGGGGGTGTAACGGGATTTTTCCTCTATGTTACAGCTTTCACAAGTGTTACGTGATCGGAAAAAAATTATGGTTGAAATCCAAAAAATAGCTCAAGCAGGTCAATGACTTCATTTATTATTTTCTGATGAATTTTGGTTGGAATAAAGATGATAAGATTATTATTTTCTCCAATGTGCTCTATATCTGGGACTGGAGATGGGTGATATTTTTCAAGAAGGGAGCTGCGCTGCTTAGTTGGAAAAGAGTATTCAATATTTATAATCTCAGGGCTATTGTTCTGCCAAATTAAACCATGTTTTAATCCATATTGATTGAATCCTAGGCTAGTGCAATCGTCTTTCCGTGGACAATCCTGTTGTCTATGCGCAGAGTGTTTATTTCTTAGGGGCATAAGTGCTAAGATGGAGGGAATTTTTAAAGCGATATCGAGTTTTTTAACTACTTCACCAAACCAATCAGATTCAAAAAAATTATCTAATTGTCCGAGTCGTCCAATGTAGGCAACAGCTTCGTGGACTGCTGGATGGTGGTTTGTTTTCTTTGATAAGCGGGGTAATCTACGTGGTTCGTTGCTGTTACGTAGTTCATTTAGGTCTGATATTCGTTTGCATGCAGCTTTCTCGTAAACTCTGATTTTTTTGACATGATAGTCGAGTCCTTCCAGCATGTCCAAGACGCCGATTAACTGTTCCTTGTACTTTGAATAAAAAGGATGGTTTGAGTAGAGAGCAAATAAATAGCCTATCTTGCGTACAGGATTCGAAATTCTCGAATCGGCGAGTTTTCTTGGGTTGCTGTGCAATTTAAGCTCTAACATGAGCATAGAATTGTAGGGTAATCAAGGATTGAAATCAAAAGGTTTTTACTGCAATTTCATCTAATCTAATGCGTACAATTTGCGTAATTGAGCTTTGCGCAGCTAGATTTTGTGATGTGGATTTTGCTTTGTATGTCACTAAAAAAAAAAGGCTTCAGCCGTTTAACTGAAGCCTTTTGTTTGATTGGAGGTGGAGAGAATCGAACTCTCGTCCTTAGCAAACTCCATAACAATGACTACATGCTTAGTGTCTTATTTTATAGTGTGAACCTTGTTGTAAGACACCCCACTCGGGACTCACACACTTCCTTTCATCTCGAAACACAAGCTCTGGAAATCAAGATCAAGTGCTCATACCAAGATCTATGACAGTAGTTCCAAAATCCCTGGTCCAATTTCAGACTACCGGCTGCACAGACGGGTTAGGTCTTAAGCAGCAGCTTGGAGATCAAGATCTTCTCCGAAGAGAGAAATGATCTCGGCTTTTTTCGTTTTGCCAGTTAAGGCTTTTCGGCTTTTTAAAGAGGCCTGCCGACCCTCTGCATGCCACTGGTACTTCATTTCCAAGTCGAAGCCAGTACACCCCCATCTATAGTATAGCATATTTTGGGGTTATTTCACAAAATCCTGATCTTAAGCAGATTGTGAAATCACTCCTCTAATGGTAACTTCTTGTCCATTTTAGAGTAAAGGGATTTGATTTATAACTTCTTTGGAGATAAGATATTATCTTATGTTTGAAAATAGAAAAGAAAGTTTTCCGGAGCGCGAAGAAAGAATTCAAGCGCTTTGGGAAAAGGAAAAAGTTTTTCTAAAATCGGTTAAAGAGCGGGAGAACGCTCCTCTGTTTGCCACCTATGATGGGCCCCCTTTTGCGACAGGGTTGCCCCATTATGGACACTTGCTGGCCGGAACCATCAAGGACGTTGTTCCCCGCTATAAGACGATGAAAGGGTACTATGTCCCTAGACGTTTTGGATGGGACTGTCATGGGCTTCCAGTAGAAAATGAAATCGTTCAGACACACGAACTTTCTGGTGCCGCTGAGATCGAGCAATTCGGCATTGCTGCCTTTAATGAAGAGTGTCGGAGCATTGTCTTGCGTTATACTGAGCAGTGGAAGTCGACAGTCAACCGGATGGGGCGCTGGGTAGATTTTGATCGTACCTATAAGACGATGGATCCCACTTTTATGGAATCGGTTTGGTGGGTCTTTGGGCAGCTTTGGAAGCAGGGGCTTGTTTATGAAGGGTTCAAGGTGATGCCCTTTTCCGCTGAGCTGGGAACGCCTCTATCCAATTTTGAAGCCAATCTGAACTACCGAGATGTCGATGATCCGTCGATTATCGTCATGTTTCCTCTTGAAGAAGATCCTCAAACCTCTTTGCTCGTGTGGACGACAACGCCGTGGACTCTCCCTTCAAACTTAGCCGTGATGGTAGGGGGAGAGCTTGACTATGTCAAAGTGAGAGACAAAGAAGGAAAGCTCTATGTACTAGGCAAAGCGCGTCTCGAGGCCTATTTCAAGGAAGAGGTCGAAATTCTTGAAACGTTTAAAGGAAAAAAGCTCCAGGGGAAACGGTATAAACCCCTATTTAACTATTTTGTTGAAAAAGCCAGCCCCAAAGCGTTCACGATTATCCTCGAAGATTCAGTAGGGGAAGATGAAGGAACAGGGCTTGTACACTGCGCTCCCGCTTTTGGAGAAGTGGACTTTTTTGCGTGTGCCAATGCCGAGATTGAGTTGGTGTGTCCTGTGGATCAAAATGGAAAATTTACCGCAGAAGTTCCCGACTTAGAAGGGGTGTATGTTAAAGATGCCGATAAATCTCTGATCAAGCGCATCAAAGAAATGGGACGCCTCTTCCATCAAGCGACGATTCGCCACCGTTATCCCTTCTGTTGGAGATCAGATACTCCACTGATTTATAAAGCTGTTCATACGTGGTTTGTAGCCGTTGAGAAAATCAAAGATAAAATTATTGCATCGAATGAACATATTCATTGGGTACCGGGACATTTAAAATATGGGCGCTTTGGAAAATGGTTAGAAAATGCACGCGATTGGGCTATCAGTCGCAATCGTTACTGGGGAACACCCATTCCCATTTGGCGGAGTCAAGAGGGAGATCTGATTGTCATCGATAGCGTAAAAGAGTTGGAAAAGCGAACGGGGAAAAAGGTTAAAGATCTTCACCGCCATTTTATTGACTCCTTGACTTTTGAAGAAAAGGGGAAGGTCTACATGCGTGTTCCTGAGGTTTTTGACTGCTGGTTTGAATCGGGGTCCATGCCCTATGCCCAAAACCATTTTCCTTTTGAGAACGAAAAAGAGACCCAAGAAGCCTTTCCGGCAGATTTCATCGCAGAAGGACTCGATCAGACGCGGTGTTGGTTTTATACACTCAACATTTTATCGACAGCCCTGTTTGAAAAACCCGCCTTCAAGAATGTGATTGTGAATGGAATCATCTTGGCGGAAGATGGGACAAAGATGTCCAAACGTCTCAAAAACTATCCTGAACCCGAAGTGGTGATCAACAAGTATGGGGCCGATGCGATTCGTCTCTATTTACTCCATAGCCCCGCAGTACAAGCAGATGATTTAAGATTCTGTGAAAAAGGGGTAGAGCTTGTTTTACGCCAGTTTCTGATTCCCTTATGGAATTCCTACGTCTTTTTATCGACCTATGCGACCATTTATCAATGGAAACCCGATGGAGCGAAACCTCAAACGGACATTGACCGGTGGATTTTATCTCTGCTGCAGAAGCTCGTTCAGGATGTCGAGAGGGGGATGGATGGCTATGTCCTCAGTGAGGCTGTTGACCCCTTTGTGAGCTTTATCGAACAACTCACCAATTGGTATATCCGTCGGTGTCGCAGTCGCTTTTGGGCTGACGAAGATACAGAGGATCGGAAAGAGGCGTTTCAAACGCTCTACACGGTTCTTATAGAGCTTTCCAAAGTGGCCGCTCCGTTTGTCCCCTTTATCAGCGATGCGATCTACCAAGATTTAAGGAAAGGGAGTGATCCCCTCTCTGTCCATTTGTGTGATTTCCCTACCTATAATGGGACCCTTCGGGATGAGATCTTAGAAAAAGAGATGGCTTTCGTCCAAACTGCAGTCAGTATGGGGCATGCCTTGCGCAAAGAACATAAACTAAAAGTACGTCAACCTCTAGCGAAAGCCCATCTGATCTCTTCCGATGAGAGTGTGATCAAACTCCTTAAAGGGCAAGAATCATTGATTTTAGAGGAACTCAATGTTAAAGCCATTGAATATCATCGAGAAGAGAAAGGGTTTG
>JAKQGT010000183.1 GCA_029556005.1 Chlamydiota bacterium
TGCTGTGCAAGCTCAGGGTTTTGCATGACCTGTTCACACTCATCCATAGAGAGCCAACGAAAGATCTCTGCAAGTTCCCCCACTTCAGAGATGAGAGAGAGGACGAGATTCTTGGGATTGTGGAATTGATCCCACTCCCGATCTCTGACGAATTTCTTGAGTTTTTCCTTGAGAATGTCCATAAGAGTTAAGTTACGCGATAGGAGAATATATGTCACTAGCGCTTCTGGTGCTTTTATTGGTTTTTTTAGGCATTGCCTTGCGTCAGGTTTTTCGGATCCCATTAAAAATCTGGCAGATCATGGGAGCAGGGGCTGTCCTTGTCCTTTTTACTGGGAAAATCTCCCTAGTGTCTGCTTGGGCATCGATTGATTGGAGTATTATTTTTTTTCTTTGGGGAATGTTTGTTTTAGGGCAAGCCCTAGAAGAGAGCGGCTACCTTTCTGAGTTTGTAGCTCGCTTTTTAGGATCTCAGTGTTCCCCAAGAAAACTGGTGGCGATTATTGTTTTTGGAATGGGCCTTTTTTCCGCTATTTTAATGAATGACACCCTGGCAATTATGGGGACACCGATTTTACTCAAAGTGGCTCATCATCGGGGCGTAAAAACCCACCCTCTCCTTTTAGGTCTTGCATTTGCCATTACGATTGGGAGTGTTCTCTCTCCTATTGGGAACCCACAGAACCTTTTTATTGCTTTAGAAGGAGAGATCCACGCTCCTTTTGTCACGTTTTTAACCTACCTCGCTGTTCCGACTTTAGTGAATCTTGTCCTCCTATATTTTTTTATCTTGTTTCTCATACGAAAAGAATCTCCCGTGATAGAAGAGCGTGAGGAGAGACTTCCTTATAACCGGAGACTCATGGTTTTTTCGCTATTTGCAATCGGCATGGTTTTGGTCATGATTCTTTATAATATTGTAGCCTCGTTTTTTCCCCTTTTTTCCATTCCACTTCCTTGGATTGCCCTCGTGCCCGCTCTTTTTCTGATCCTTTTTGCCCCTAAACGGAAAGAGATATTGACTCAGTTGGATTGGCATACCCTTATCTTTTTTATCGCCATGTTCATTTTAATGCGGAGTGTATGGGAAACCTCCACCCTTAAAGATTTCATGATGCACGCTGCTAAGGATCCCGCGGGAATTATGGGAATCAGCGCGTTGGTTAGCCAATTGATTTCGAATGTTCCCTTAGTGGCCCTCTATCTTCCTGTTCTAAAAGCGGAAGCTCCTCAAATGGTCTCTTATATGGCTTTGGCGGCGGGAAGCACCATTGCAGGGAATTTTCTGATCTTTGGGGCAGCGAGTAATTTAATTATTATCCAAAATGCGGAAAAACGGGGGGAGAAGGGGATTTCCTTTTTTGAATTTGCTCTCTATGGCATCCCGCTGACATTACTAAATCTTGTGATTTACTGGGCATTTTTAACGCAAATAACGTGAGCCTTTCTGCAGACTTATCAGAGCCAAAAGGGTGCAGACGAGGAAGAAAATGAATGTGACTATAGCAGCGAGTAAGGCCGAGGTATCGGCTACTCCGAGCATGCCATAGCGCACTCCATTGATAATATAGAAGAGGGGATTGAAGTGGGAGAGCGTTTGCCAAAAGAGATGGGCGCTTTCCAAATTAAAAAAAACGCCCCCCAGGTAGATGAGGGGAAGAAGAATCAACATACTAATAGCTCCAATGTGTTCAAAGCTTTTAGCCCACATCCCTACCGCGATTCCTAAACTCCCAAATGAGAGCCCTCCTAGGAGGATGAAATAGAGAAAGGAAAGGGGATGAGCAATGCCTAAAAAAGTTTTCTCCACACTCCAGTAGAACACTTCTCCCACAATATAGGTGATCAATCCCACTAAAATCCCACGAAAAAGGGAGGCGACTGTTTTCGAAAGACAGAGTTGTCCGATTGTAAAAGGTGTCACTCTAAGATCTTGCAGTTCATTAACATACTTTTGTCCTATTAGGGCGCTTGTCGAATTGTCAAAGGCGTTTTTAATCAGAGACATGGCAATGAGTCCCGGAATCAAAAAAGCAAGATATGGGACTGTTTCATGGAGCGTTAGGGAAGCTCCCAAACTCACCCCAAAAATTAAGAGATAGAGGGCCGAGTTAATAATGGGCGCTCCGATTGTTTGAAGAGGCACTTTAAAAAAACGGCTTACTTCTCTTCGAAGTAATCCCCAAACTTGAATCCTTTTATTCATGACTGAGTACATTCTCCATGACATCTTCTAAAGTTCCCACTTTAATGTTCACGTCTTGGATGACATCAAAGGGAATATGGGCTTCGCGTATCACCTGGGAAAGGGGCATTTCGTTGGGCATCTGAAAATCTAAGTGGTGATCACCCTGAGCTTTTAAGAGAGGATGGTGCACTGTTGAGAGCGGTTCTGTTAGCGTTAGGGTGACTTTTTTTGAAGAGTGCTCTTGCAAAAGTTTTTCGGTTTTATCGGTCCGTTTGAGATGTCCTTGATCGAGAATGCCGATCCGATCACAGAGGCGCTCCGCTTCTTCGAGATAGTGGGTAGTTAGCAAAATGGAAATATTCTCTTTTTTCAGTTCTTGGATAAATTGCCACAAGGAGGCGCGGAGTTCGATATCGACTCCAGCAGTAGGTTCATCGAGCAGGAGGAGTTTAGGATGATGGAGAAGAGCCTTAATGATTAGGAGGCGGCGCTTCATCCCTCCACTTAGTTCACTCACCAGTTTATGACGGTGTTTATAGAGCTGGAGTCTTTCTAAAAGATAGCGCTGATGGGCTTTGTCTACTTTTAACCCATAATAAGCTGCATGATAGCGGAGGATCTCTTCGACAGTGAAAAAGCCATGGTTGATGAGCTCTTGAGGGACAAAACCGATGAGTCCTTTTGCTTTTCGAGGGTGTTTTGTGACATCTGTCCCAAAGACCTCAATCGATCCACTGGTAGGATCTTGGAGGGTCATAATGGTGGAAATAATGGTTGTTTTTCCTGCACCGTTAGGTCCTAAAAGGCCAAACACTTCCCCAGGGAGAATTTCAAAGCTTACATCACAAACGGCATCTGTTTTTTCAAAGCTTTTACATAAATGGCGCACTGATAAAGGAGCGTTCATTATCCGAATTTTTTCATTTCTTTTCGGTCTAAAAGAAGGTGGCACCAATCCGCCAAACAGATCGCAGCAAAGCTATAGAGAATATAGGGTTGATAGAGAGAGTAGAATTTGTAAAGAGTCGATTTTGTGGGGAGCGTTTTATACATCACTAAGAAAACAAGGGCTGCCCATCCTCCAAGCCAGAGGATCCGTGTCAGGGATCCCAAGAAGAGGCTATGGGAGAGGCCGCGGTGACTAAAAATTTTGGCGTACGAGCGAAAGGGGAGGGTTAATAATCCCCGAATCGAAAACAGTTTGATCTGATTGGCTAAATCCAGATCGGGATTCATAAACAAGGTGCTATAAGCAAATACAGAGGCAAAGGTGATCAGCATCGCGCGTGAAGGATGGAAGAGATAGTCACTGCCTCCCAAAAGAATCGGAAGTGCGATGAAGAGGTTAAAACGGACGTGACCCTTATACATTGCCATG
>JAKQGT010000185.1 GCA_029556005.1 Chlamydiota bacterium
TATTTCCAATCCCCCGAAAATAGCTATTATGAAAGATCAGCTGAAATGTTGAACCTTCTACAAGACCAAAAAACACATGGGTTTTAACACTAAAATTGCGAAAGAAAAGAGGGGCTATCACATTCCCCAGCGTTAATGCCCCACAGGTCCAGACCAATCGTCTTGCCATTTGATCGCAATTATTATATCCCACCAGCTCTGCATAAGCCTGAATGCTCATTGTCTACCCTTTGTCATATTTGTGAGCTTAAATTATTGTAAAAAAATTGATTTTGAACAAGTTGCAATTTTATTAAGGGCGGTCATTAAGTAAAATTTTCAATACATTGGGAAGGGGAATGGAAGTTTTTTGTTTAGGACAATAGGCGACATGGATAATGGAGACTGTTCCGACTTTTTCCCCCTCTTTAAGGATGTCTGAAGCATGGGTAAAGGAGGAGGTGCCTAATTGGAAGGATAGGGTCACCGTCACCCTATCACCAATGCAGAGAGGGGCCATAAAATCGGCTTCAGCATGCACAATGGGAAGGAGAAAATTTCCTTGTCGGACCATTTCTCCTAAAGAAAATCCTTTCTGCAAAAGAAACTCTTCAAAGGCTTCTAACCCTATCTGGAGTTGGTTTGCAAAATAAAGAACTCCAGTAGCATCTGTATCCTGTACGCGGATGGTTCTTTCATATGTAAACATGTTTTATAATTTTAGATTAAGAGAGTCTTTTTTTAAACCTCTTACTTTAAGGATGCGATTTAAAAATAGAATCGCCCAAAAGTCTTTTTGAAGGGACTCTCCCCATTGTCGAAAAACGGGAGCTTACCTATAATCACCAATTCGTTTCGATAGGAATTCAGGGATATATGGCAAAAACACACCACCTCAAGCACCCCACTAATTTTGATGCTCCAGTCGATGAAAAAGAAGCACTTGGACAACCGATTGATGAGCTCAAAAAACAGGATTACTCTGCCCTGAGTGCTGCCCTTGTACGTAAAGGAGAATTTCGATTACTTATTGGAGATAAATCGGGTTTAGAATTCTTTGAGATGGCCCTTAAACTCGATCCTTCGAATCCCCGCCTCTATATTGATCAAGGCCTTGCTCTTTTTGAATATGGAAGCCATGACGGACATGAGAAAGAACTGGCGCTAGCTAGTAAACGCTTTAAAACGGCAACGACCCTTGAACCCACCAGCTTTGAGGCTTGGCATCTCTGGGGGAATACCCTTTATTTTTTAGGAAAGAAAAAAGAGGAGCCGAGTTACTTTTCCCATGCCTGCAAAAAATATGAAAAAGCCATTGCCTTAAGTGAGGGGCAATCTGCAGATATCCTATCTGATCTTTATTGGGATTATGGAGATTTGTGGGCTAAGTTAGCGGAAATTTCAGAAGAAGCAACCGATTTCCACGTCGCCATTCAGGCTTATGATAAAGCCATCTCTTTTCAAGATGATCTCCCTGCAGAGTTTTGGCTAAATTTTGCCCAGGTCTATTTCACATTGGGAAATAAAACGAATGACCTCCGCCTCTTTGTGAAAGCGATCAACTGCTACAAAAATGCGATTTCCATTAATATTTCCTCTAGTGAAGGGTGGTTTAAGCTCGCGAAAGCTTTGCACACCCTGTACAGTTACACACACGATGAAGACCACTTTTCTCAAGCCAATGAGTGCTACTCCACCGCTTCTCAACTTGCAGGGAAAAACAAAGAGATCTACATGGATTGGGCACGTCTTCTTTTAGAGTCGGGTTTTGCCCTTCGGGATGTCAACAAACTCCGGGCCTCCGTTGAGAAATGTCAAAAAGCGCACCGCTGCGAAAAAAATAACCCCTATATCTCTGCTATCTGGGCAGAAGCGCTAGCCTTTATTGGAGTCCTCACAGACCAGCTGGAG
>JAKQGT010000230.1 GCA_029556005.1 Chlamydiota bacterium
ATCGATGAGCTCACTCTCTACAATGCCAATCCCATAAATGATATCAGAATGGTGTGTAAGGATATCAAAAAGCTCCTCACGCTCTTCAGGAAGCAATTTTTTGCTATCATCCACACGTTCGATAATCAAACCGCGAGGCAAAATACAAGCCGCTGCAACAACAGGGCCCGCTAAGGGGCCTCGGCCCGCTTCATCCACCCCTGCAATGAGACGGTGCCCCTTCTCGAAAGCTCTGTCTTCAAAGTGGGTTTTAGATTCTTCCATGAAAGCCCTTTATTCTTTTGGAGGGGCTTCGCTTTCAGTCTCTGGTGGAGTGTTCTCGTCTGGACTCACGGGTTCAGAAGTAAAGTCTTCTTGCAAGAGTGCCTCTTTTTTCTTACCGATCTTCTCTTTGACCTTTGAAGCTTTTCCTGAAGATCCTCTGAGATAATACAGTTTTGCACGACGCACCTTTCCTTGGCGCACGACTTCAATCTTGGCAATCCGTGGACTATTGAGAGAAAAAACACGCTCCATTCCTGCCCCATAAGCCACACGATACATAGAAAAAGTCTCAGAAAGTCCACTCCCTTTTCGGGCAATGACAGTGCCCGTAAAGATTTGTGTTCTCTCTTTATCTCCTTCAATAATGCGGATATGAACTTTTATGGTATCGCCAACTTTGAACGCGGGAATATCGGTTTTCAGTTGCTTGCTTTCAATTTCTTCGAGTAGCGCATCGCGACTCATGGCTTACGTCTCCTGCTTTAATAGTTCTGGGCGAACTTTCTTCGTTTTCACTTTTGCTTGGTTCTTGCGCCAGGCTTCAATTTCTGCATGGTTGCCTTGGCGGAGAACAGCGGGAACATCTTTCTCTTCAAAAATGGGTGGCCTTGTATAAACAGGCGCATCAAACATCCCATTTTCAAAGGAGTCTTGCCGCGGTGCTTCTTCGTTTCCAATGACCCCTGGAATAAACCGGGAGACACTATCGACTAAAACAATGGCAGCAGGTGCCCCACTTGTTAATACATAGTCTCCAATGCTGATCTCCTCATCGACGGCGTTTTCAATCACACGCTCATCGACTCCCTCATAGTGCCCACAAAGGATGACTAGGTGGGGTTTTTCTGAAAGCTCCGCACATCTTTTCGCTGTAAGGGGCTTTCCTTGAGGAGTCAGGTAGATCACATGGGATCTTTCACTTTTACAACTCCGTATCGCTCTAGCTACTGGCTCGGCCATTAAAACCATTCCAGGTCCACCACCATACGGACGATCATCCACTTGCTGATGCCTCCCCTCTGCAAAATCCCGAATATTGACTAAGTTAATCTCAAGGAGACCCTTTTCTTTAGCCCGTTTGATCATACTCACATCAAAAGGCCCCTTAAAATAGTCGGGAAAAAGGGAGAGGATATCAAAACGCATTACTTTTTCTTTGCGTTTTTACGCTTCTCAGCCCGTTTCTTTTTCTTCTCTTCTTCACGATCACGGAAGATTTTCATCACTCCAGGTGCCTTTCGAGCAATCAGAGAGCGCGCTTTTTCGCTCAGTTCTGCCCCTTGCTCTATCCAATACTGAACTCTATCTTCAACAACCGTTGCATCGTCTTCCAAATGAGGGTCATAGTGGCCTAACTTTTCTAAATACTTCCCATCACGGGGTAATCTTGAGTCAGCAACCACAAGGCGATAGGTCAATCGATTGGTTCTTCCTTGTTGTCTAAGTCGGATCTTTAATGCCATGTACATTCACTCCAATTCATTTCGAATGCAACATTGTAAATAATCGAGAGAAAAATTGGTATTAAAAAATCTCTTTTTCCCTACAATCTCTAGGTATGTTTCGTTTTCTATTCATTTATCTCTCTCTCTCTTCACCCTTTTACGCATCAAACTGCACTGATATTAAAAGTTATATTAACCAAAATTTACCCCTGAAAGGGACACTGGACCAAGAAGAAAACGGTTTTGTCTACGTAAAAGTAAGCGATGACTATCTCTATGCACTGCATCCATTTATTCAAAACGAGGGGTATAGCCTCCCCCCCTATTTCGGCAATAACCTCGTTGGGGCTCATATTACAGTGATCAAAGCGGGAGAACTGTCCAAAATAATCATTGAAGAGATCGGAAGCACGATTCCTTTCGAAGTCATTGACTGTGAAGTGGTCCATCCCCCCCATTGGAATGCTTTTGAAAAGGTCTATATTCTCCGCGTCGACTGTTCCTTGTTAGATGCTATTAGAAAAAAGTATGGACTCCCCCCGCCCCCCTTCCCCTACCACATCACAATCGGGGTAAAATAGTTTTTGGAAAATCCTTCCAGCTTAATACACGACCATAAGAGCGCTTCTGGCTTTCATCCCCGCCATAAATAAGAAAAGTATTTTCTTGAGGAATCCCTGAAAGTTTGCTCCAGTAACTGAGGTCAGCAAAAAAATCTGTAGAAACCGTTCTTCCAGATTTAATCTCAATAGGAATGAGGTCCATCCCTTCCTCTATCAGACAATCTACCTCATGCCCCCCTTTATCTCTCCAAAAATATAAAGAAGGGTGACGTGCATTATTATAATGAAGTTTGAGAATCTCCGAGATCACAAAAGATTCAAAAATCCCTCCCCGTAAATAGTGAGTGGATAACTGACCAGAAGATTTAATATCGAGCAGGTGACAGAGTAGTCCCGTATCGTAAAAATAAATTTTAGGAGATTTTACAAGGCGTTTATTATAGTTTTTATGGTGAGGCCTAAGTTGAAAGGTGATAAAACTGGCTTCAAGTACATTTAACCATCCCTTTGCAGTATTGTGTGAAATCCCACAATCATTTCCAATAGAGGTTAAATCAATAAGTTGCCCCGTACGTG
>JAKQGT010000281.1 GCA_029556005.1 Chlamydiota bacterium
TCGCCCTCCTTGAGTATGTCCACGTTCTTGACATCTTAATGGCACAAATCAATGCTCGCCGTAGCCAATATTCAAAGGGGTAAGGGTGAGTCAAATCAATTGGATCGAGGTACTTGGTTGGGGGGAAAATCAAATCGAAGATATCCGCTTTGCAGGGTATTCGTTTGTTAAGCAAGGACAATACGCCCATGCATTAAAGTTCTTTGAAGTCTTAGCAATCCTCTCTCAAGAAAACACCTATGATTTACAAACACTAGGTGCCATCTACTTGCAATTGGGCAACAACCTCTCCGCTCTTAACTATCTTGAGAGAGCTCTCAAAATCGACAATAAACATGAACCCACCCTCCTCAACCGGGCTAAAGCCCTGTTCCTTTTGGGGTATAAACGACAAGGGCTTGCTCAAGCCTCTCATCTGGAACGGAGTTCCAATGCTTACATAGCAGATCAAGCACGAGCCCTTACTCTTGCTTATGGGTGATGCGCTTTTTCTCCCGTTTGATTAAGGGAAGCTCCCCT
Organism: Chlamydiota bacterium; assembly: GCA_029556005.1. Taxonomy (GTDB): domain Bacteria; phylum Chlamydiota; class Chlamydiia; order Chlamydiales; family Simkaniaceae; genus JAAKFF01. The sequence goes on from JAKQGT010000281.1 coordinate 520, forward strand.
TTTTCCATCTCATCCATTTCACAGGTAAGCGAGGGAAGATCGATCTTGAACCCTTCGATAAATTGATGCCCCCACTTTTTCTTGACTGCGCTGGACGCCTCCGTTTGAAACTTCATCGGCAACGTTTTCTTCTCTTCAAAAAAAAGAGCCACCGCTTCGGGAGTCAGTTTCCCTTTCCAAAACTGTTTAAAAGCAGGAAAATCTTTCGTATTTTCTAACGTTTCAAAAAGACTTTTACGACATAAGGTAAGGGTAAATCCTTTATGACTCCCTTCTGTCCCTAATTGCCACGCATAGATTCCTGGACTGATTGCAATAGCATGGGGAAGAGGGGCAACTTCTTCTTCCACTCCCAAGAAAAAGTGATCCGCATGTGTCTTTTCTAAAGCTTCAATGCAATCATGCATCCGGATACTTTCTTCAAAAATCATGAGATCCTCTCCAATCATAACATAGGGAGAGCTATGGCGCCGATTCGAGAGCACTTGGGTGATAAGAGAAGAAAAGTCATTTCCTGGATAGTCACAGACATTGAGAAACTGGACATTTTGAAATTCATTTTGCAAGTTCAAATAGGCCCGCTCAAACTCTTGGTCACTCCCTTTATAAAGGACATAGATCTCATTGATATCGCGCACTTTTAAAAAAATCGACTCTAAACAAGCATACAAATGGAGGGGGCTATCTTCAGAGAAGACAATGACATCGCTTTTGTAGCGGTGCTGCTTGGGAAAATTTGCCCGGAGTTTGAGAGTACTTAGCTTAGGATACACTTTCTGAGAACGTAAGTGAGACTGCGTCGCTGCCAATTTCTGCAAATGGAGTTTGTGATCAAAATTTTTCTCCCTCTCATTCTTCACATAGGAGACTTCATCCATAAAAAGAACATGTTCGGGCCCCATTTCAACTAGAGGAAGCTCTAGAGCAAGCCTCCAAGCCTCATCGATAAAACTCCCCTGATAGAGTAAGTCTTGGAGCTTGATCTCCTGAAAAAATCCTGCATAAAACGTGAGGAAAGGAGAGAGTTCTTCGCGCACCTCTTTTCTCAGTTTTTTCTCTTTCAATATCGCATCAGAAAATACGCGCCCTTTCACATCTTTATAGTCCGGGTGAGAAATAAAACGGGAATAGGTCATCCACACATCGGGATTCGCATAAGCGCAATTTAAATGCTCAAAAACATTTTCATGAGAAAGCCAATCCTTTCCATCGAGAAGCGCTATCACATCATGGGGATCACATCCTCCAATCACCTCATAGAGAATTTCCAAAAGCGGACGTTTTTCTTCCTTTTTAATAAACGTAATCGCGCTCTGTTTCCCTCTATCTTGAACCCACTGCTGGGCTTTCTCATACGTCTTATCAGTAGATCCATTATCAATGTAGAGGATACGGACATGGGGATAGGTTTGATCAAACAAAGAGCGGAGATTGCGCTCAACATCTTTTTCCACATTTTCTGCAATCACAAGAGCCACAATCATCTGATCTTCTAATAGAGGATAAAATGTCGCGAGCCCCTTTTGAATTTCCTCTTCCTTTCCAATCTGTCGATGGGTGATTTGACTGAAATGCTTCCGTACCCCATAGAAAGTAGAAACCAAAGCTGCTATCAAAAATAAGAAAACACTTGCCTTTTTCATGAACCAATCCTCATTCCATTTTAAGAAAGAAAAAGGTATAGCGGTTCACACTCTTTTTTTGCAAATAGTGCCTGATCGCAAAATTTCATGAAGATTTTTTGTTAAAAACCAACAGACTCAACAAAAGCTAAATGTTTACATAACTGTCTTATTGTAAAGTACTTATAATTTAGTTTTTAAATGAAATCGATTTAACTCATT
>JAKQGT010000317.1 GCA_029556005.1 Chlamydiota bacterium
TGTTTTAGAGCTGAAAGCTCAGTGCCCTCAAATCGCCATGATAGATCTCTCTCATATGGATGCAGAGACACTTGGTAAACGCGAAATGGTATTAGTTCTAGATTATGAAAAAGGGATTAAACACTATTTGCGCTTAACCCCAAAGGGTTACAAGCAAGAGCTTTCTCGCTATTTTTTGATTCGAGACCAACTCCTATCCCAGAGCCTAACGGTGGATCTCAGGGTCCAAGGGCTCGCCTTTCTTCATTCGAATTTGCGTTAATCCACTAGACGAGAGATACGATCTTTAAGGTCTTTCAGATTAGGAGAAGGAGCCCCTAGAACTTCGTCTAAGGTCCGACAGATCGCTTCTGCTTTGATCATCGGCATTTCAGGAGTGACTTTCTCAATGAGCTTATCCATCAGTTGATAGAGTTCCTTGGGAGTGTGACTCTCTCCCAGGTTAACAGCGATCTCAACCTGAGTGGCTTGCTTCACTAAGCGGCTTTTAGGGTTATGTCTAGTCAACCTATCCACAATATGAAAGATTTCTGTAGGGATTTGGTCGATGGTTTTGGGTCCCCCATCTAGATCTTCTATGAGCTCTTTTAATCCCCTAAGTGCCTCTAGTGCTTCGTGTTCAGAAAGGGTGTTTTTTTTGCAGATTTGCATGATGTGTTGTAATCCTTGGTATCCCTCAGGAGGATAAGATTCTTTACGAACAGAAAGATACCATCCATAAAAAGATTCTGCCTGTTTTGCAAGTTGCTCTTTTGCAGAACCTTTTGTGGGCTCGGCTTGGGGCATAAATGCTGGCCATTCTGACTCATGGATTTGGTCGATCATACACTCCTCCCCAATACTTATATTACGCAATTTTCATTAAACAATCTTCCTTTTTTTTATTTTTTTAAGTCTCTTGTTTTGAGTTAATTAGCACAAATTCTTGCAGACAAAGACTTTCGATTTTAAATAAAACAAGATTGCTTCAAATAAGGTGGGGATGCTAAAGTTTTCCTTCGATAAATAGTTAAGTTCATAAAAGGGTTATTATGGAAGAGTTCGTAGCGTATGTGATTCGAAACTTAGTCGATTGTCCAGATGATGTTCAAATCAGCATTTATGATGGAGAAAGAAGTTCTGTTGTTGAAATACAAGTTGCTGATAATGACGTTGCTAAGCTTGTCGGAAGACAAGGAAGAACTATCAAGGCTTTACGTACGATTGCCATGACTGTAGCCGCTCGACTAGGACGAAAAGTCCGCCTTGAAATTGTTCAATAGTATACCGAAATGATTTGAAAAATCGGATTTTCGGCTGCGCCAAAGCCCCGCAATTCGTCGAACATAAATGACCCAATATTATCACAATATTGGGTCATTTATGATCGGCAAATTTCGAAAACTTTCGCGCTCTCCCAAAACCAATTTTTAAAACCATTTCGGTATACCCTTGTTTACAAAATAATTTTATATGGGTATCGTAAAGGATAACAAACAAGTTGTGCCTTATGAGTGTTGGATTAAATATAGCCATTGAAAACGAGCCCCGTGCGACCATTATACGCATTGAGGGGAGGCTAGACGCAGCCTCGACTCCTTTGTTGGAACGGAAGCTCCAAGAATTGATAGGAGGGGGAGTGAAAAATATCGTTTTAGACTTTTCTCAAGTGAATTATTTAAGTAGTGCTGGAATGCGCCTCCTTCTTTCAACGACTAAAAAGCTCAAAGGAGCTGGTGGAGCCCTCCATTGTTGCTCAGTGGGCGAAGAGGTGATGGAGATCATAAAAATGGCTGGATTCGAGCGCATTATTCATATCTTTCCAACGGAGCAAGAGGCTCTCCAAGGTTTTTAATTCCTAAGGAGAACTGTGAGAAGCGATCTTCTTGATGAACAAGCGCATCAACCCTACCCTTCCCGAAAAAAACTTGAGACGGGCCACCCTAGAAAGCGCGTTATTGTGATTGCAGGCCCCACTGCAACGGGGAAGACACGCCTTTCCCTAGAGCTTTCTCGTATGCTCGATGGAGAAATTATCTCAGCAGACTCTGTCCAAGTCTACCGCGGCATGGATATTGGGACAGCAAAAGCCTCCCTTGAAGAGAGGTTAGAGGTTCCTCACCATTTAATTGACATTTGTGAGTTGTCAGATGCTTTCAATGTCGTTCAATTTTATGAAGCAGCTACAAGAGCCTGCGCCGCTATTCTAGCAAGGGGGCGCACTCCCATTGTTGTGGGAGGAACAGGATTTTATCTCCATGCCCTTTTATACGGTCCTCCCGAAGGCCCTCCAGCGTCAGCAGAAGTCCGTCAAAAACTTGAGCAGGATGTTGAGAAGTTTGGGACAGAGGCCTTATATGAACGTTTATGCTCCTATGACCCTGAGTATGGCCGGACGATTAACCATCGCGATCGCCATAAGATCATTCGGGCTTTGGAAATCATCTCTCTAACAGGGAAGAAAGTCAGTGATTTTCCTAAGGAGCGTCCCGCAACGCGTCCTCTCGATTTTGATTTTCGCTGTTGGTTTATTTATTTCCCTAAAGAAATTCTTTTTTCGCGCATTGAGATGCGTTGTGATGAGATGCTCAATAGGGGATTTATTGAAGAAGTAGAAGATCTTTTAGGCAAAGGGCTGAGAGGGAACCTCTCTGCAGCACAAGCGATTGGATATCGCCAGTGTTTAGAGTTTTTAGACTCGCCCCGGAGTGATGAAGACTGGGAGCATTTTGTTTGGGAGTTTAAAAAAGCTTCTCGTCGCTATGCAAAGAGGCAATTTACCTGGTTTCGGCGAGAGCCCCTCTTCCATTGGGTCGATCTCGAGGTGCATGGCTATCAAAAAGCCCTTGAGATGATCCTCCGAGATTATGATAGTAGATATTAGAGACATTCTCTTCTTTTCTTTATTTCCCTGTTTATGTAAACTTGTTGCAGCAGTGTCCCTAATGCCGAAATGGATTAAAACTCCGACATCTTCAAAAGTTGAAAACTCTATTTTTGAAATCCTTTATTAGCATTAGATATCAATTTTATCCAAAGATGAAGCGATGGAATCAGAGAAGCCTAAAGAATCAAATACAGTTAAACCCAAGGCAAAGTCGAGTACTGAGTCAGACCTTTTTAAGGCTTTTCATGAAGCTTTTGAAGCTGAAAAAGAGATTGAGTTAAAAATTGCCCTTGCGATTGAGTTTATGCGAAAGGTCTTAAGTCAGCCCAATGGCGTTAGCTTAAAAGATTTCTGGGATGCAAAAAAATTATGTGGACCTCTTTTTAAAGAGCAGATGAACCCGATTAAGCGGAATCATCTTTGGACTGAGTATACAGAGCTCGCAGATGAAGCCCGTCGCCTCAAAGAAATTATTGACGAGCAAGCCGCCTTTGCGATCGAACAAATCGAGCTTGCAATCGAAGGGTTGGAAAAGGAAATGGCAACCTATGATGCTCTTTTAGCACAAGTTCCTCCCTTGGGTTTTCCTAGAGGTTTTAATTCAAAGCAGGAACAAGATTACTCTCCTGTTCAAAGAGAGCTGCAACTCCTAAAAACACTGATTTCCCGTTTGGATGCTCTACGTAAAGAAATTCTTGCAACAGAGATGCGTATCAGCCATAAAAATCGCATTTTAAAACGTCTTTCAAAACTCGGGGATGTAGTTTTCCCGAAGCGAAAAGAGCTCATCAAAAAGCTCAGTGATGCCTTTACTTTAGATGTAGAAGCTTTTGTCAAAGAACGCTTCTCTGCAGGAGGAGAAACCGCTTCAGCTCCCTATTATGTTATCCGCACTGAGATTAAAAACTTTCAAGGACTTGCCAAACTTTTGACTTTGAATACCCAAGCCTTCAGCAAAACACGAAAACTCCTCAGTGAGTGTTGGGATAAAATCCGAGAGCAAGAGAAAGAGTATAAGAAAGAGATGGGGGAGCGCTCAGAAGAACAGAAGAAAAACTTTGAGGAAATCTCTGAAAAAGTGACAGCTTTTATCGCTTTCTGTGAGAAAGAAGAAAATTTACAGCGCCATAAAATTCAAGATGAGGCTAATCGGATCCAAGATGAGATGTGTCAAGTGTCTCTGCATCGCGATCAGGTGGCTAAATTGCGTGCTCAAATTCAAAAAGCTCGTGGAGAGGCTTTAGATAAAATTAAAGGGGAAGCGGCTCGGGTTCAAGAAGCTGAAATGAAAAAAATCCAAGATCTAAAAGATGCCCTTTCTCAAGCGATCAAAGAGGAGTCAAAGAGTGCTTTAGAAGACTTGTGTGAAAAAGAAAAGACTTTAAAAGAAGCCTTTAACGCCCTCTCTCTTTCTTTTACAGATACCCTCCTTTTTGAACGAAGCTTCTCTGATTTGAAGAGCTTTATTCTCGATAAGAAAAAGGATCAAGCGACTTCTCCCGAAGATTTTGAGGCTCTTTTTGATGAACGTGAAGCTCTTTTTGAAGAAGTTAAAGGGCAAATGGAAGTCTATCGCAAAGAAATGGGGGCTTCTAATCTTGACTTTGAAAAAGCGATGACCTATCGTGAGCTTTATGACAGCGCTAAGATTCATTTGGATAAAGAGATGGAAGCGCTACAGCAGCTTGAAGATATACTAAATGCAGATTAGCGCTTTTGATCTTGATCACACCCTTGTAGGCAAGAATAGTAGCCTCCTTTTTTACCGCTATCTTATTGAGAGGGGAATCTATCGCCATATATCGATTCTCCGCACATTTGTTTACTCTATGCGGCACTACTTCTTTGACCTTTCCTTGAAGGAGCTCCACGAGAAAGTCTTTGAGCGCTTTTTAAAAGGAACCCCCCTGGCTTTAGTTCAAGAAGAAGTGAAGCGCTTCTTAAACAAAGACTTCTATCGTTTCCTCTATTATCCCACGTTTTCTCGTTTACGTTTAGCGCAGCACGAAGGACAGCACACGGTGATCCTGTCTAATGGTCCCTCTTTTCTAGTCGGCCCGATTGCCGATTACTTAGGGGTGAGTGAATGGGGTTCATCAATGTATTCAGTTGATAAGGAGGGTAAGTTTAATAGGATTGATTCGATCTTACTCGGAGAGGGAAAAGCCTCCTATATTCGGCAGTTAACTCAGAAATTTAAGACAGATCTTCAAGAAGTGACCGTTTACTCGGATAGTATCGAGGACCTTCCCTTTCTTTCGATTGGGGGAAAAGCTGTTGTAGTGAATCCCGATTCAAAAATGAAAAAAATTTCCCAAGAAAAACTTTGGGAAGTAATATAACGTCTGATGAAAAAAATTGGATTTTTCGGTGGGAGTTTTGATCCCATCCACCTGGGGCATTTGAACCTAGCCATAGAACTTCTTGAGAAAAAAGGGCTTGATCAGATCCTTTTTTGTCCTGCTCTGCTTTCCCCGACAAAGCAAGAGTATCCCCCCCATGTTTCTCCTGAACATCGGATGAATATGCTACGACTGAGTTTAGAGGATGTGCCCGGATGCGAGCCCTATGAGGCAGAGCTCATGCGCCCCCCACCCTCCTATACCATTGATACCATTAAGAGACTTCAAGGGAATAAGATTTATCTGATCCTGGCTGAAGATGCTGCTTATGGACTCGATCAATGGAAGGATAGTGAAGAACTTTTAGATTTAGCACCCCCTCTGATTGGTACACGATTTGGATTTGATAATGAAAAATTAAATCGCTTACCTGAAAAGATAAAATTGAAAGTACAAGAGGGGATGTGTCAAATTTCTGCCATGGATATTAGTAGTACTCATGTGAGAGAAAGGCTCAAAAAAAGGCTTTATTGTGGCCATCTTCTCCAGGGAAAAGTACTAGACTACATTCATCAAAATGGTTTATACTCAAACAACTTCAAGAGTTGATTTTAGGCAATGCGAAAGCTTTCGAAATTCGTCGATCTTAAATGATCTCATATTTCTAATATTAGGTCATTTAAGATCGGCAAATTACGGTGCTTTGGCGCAGCCGAAAATCCAATTTTTGAAGTTATTTGAGTATATATTATATCCTCTAAAATTAATCATATTGGTATGGTAGAAGACCCACTAAATTGGATTCAACGCATCGCGCAAACGATCTATGACAAGAAAGGCAAAAATCTGATTGCTATTGATGTCCGTGGGATTTCCTCTAT
>JAKQGT010000319.1 GCA_029556005.1 Chlamydiota bacterium
GTAGAGCTTCATGCAGGACGTTTTGTTGGGGTAGAATGCAAGGATTTGACCCTAGATATCGAATGGACGAAAAAGCTCATTCGGCGTCTCTCCCTACATCCCCAAACCGATCAGATCTGCTATTTAAAGTTTCAATCCCCATTAAAGTCGTTCCGCCTGCGTAAAGGGCCCCGAGATCGGGGACGTGTCTATGAAGTAGGGACGCCTTTGCAGCTCTCTGCGGGGACTACTTATACCCTAGATCGCTTTCAAAAGTGACCCAAACTCTTATTGAGATTTAAACAACTTTAGCTATATATGGTCGAAAATCAGGGTTAAGGGGTGATGATTTTGAGAGAGGAGGGGAGGATGCGGATGTAGACATCCTCATCAAAATCCATAGGTTCGCCGTCGATATGGAGGGTATGCATCGGTTTTTTGAGGATGACCTCTTGGCAGCGGAAGGATTGGGTATATTTTGAATCTCCCAGATGTTTTGTGAAGAGATCATGGACGAGCTTGGGGGCCGCATGGGGAGGAAACTCTTTCCAGATGATCACATCTAAAAAGCCATCATCGATTTGAGCATTGGGGGCGATAAAGGCGTTATTTCCATATTGCTTAGAGTTCGCAAAACAGATTAAAAAGGCTTTTTCCTTGTAAGGTTTTCCATCAATAACGAGCTCATAGTTCTGGGGTTTGTAGTTGGGAAGTTCACTGAGAATGACCCGGAGGTAAGAAGCGGGACCCCGCTTTTCTAGGGTTGAGAAAGCGAGGCTGACATCTGCATCAAACCCAATCCCGGCCACGCCGATATAGGATTCTTGGTTAATCTTCACGGTATCGATCCACTGGTCATGCATTCCATTGATCACTTGGATGGCTTCAGCCGGATCTGTGGGGATATCAAAGTAGCGGGCAAAGCCATTCCCCGATCCCGTTGGGATGATCGCAAGGGCAACTTGTGAGCCGATCATCCCTTGAGCAACTTCATTAACAGACCCATCCCCACCGACAGCAACGATGATCTGAGCCCCCTCTAAAACGGCCCGATGGCTCAGTTCGGTAGCATGCTTCGGTCTTTTTGTATAATGAACTTCGTAAGAAAACTCAGAGAGATTTAAATTGCGTTTAATGAGCTTTTCAATTTTTTTTTGCTTCCCCACTCCAGAGATAGGATTAACAATGAAGCAGACTTTCTTTTTGGACTCTTTTGCTTCTAAGGGGAGGTAACATACTAAAAATAGAAGGAGAAGCTTTAGTAGGTTTTTCATGCCTACAATACTAATCTAAGGAGCACAAAGTAACAAGAATTTAGTGTAAAGGGCTTTCTAGGAACTCAGCGATTGCTTGAGAGGTTTCTGTGAGTTGGGTCTTTCTTTTGATCAAGCGCTCAATATGATCGTGTGCAAAAAGAATTCTTTTTTGGACCGTTTCCGTAGATTCTTTAGGAAGGGCTTCTAGGCGGCCAAAAATCCCTTCAAGGTGCTCTCTGTAACTAGCAAGTATTTTTGCTTGGGTCTCCTGATCATCAAGTGCTCTCTTTTCCCCTTGGTGGTAGACATATTTGCGGGCAGCCATAGTAGCGCTATAGGATGCTAAAAATTTTTCGAAGAGGGCTTCCTTAGAAAGGGTGGGGGATTCCCCT
>JAKQGT010000326.1 GCA_029556005.1 Chlamydiota bacterium
TTAGAGAAAAATTTTGCGCACATCTCCACGGGGGGAGGGGCCTCTCTAGAATTTATTGAATATGGTCATCCCCCAGGAATCGATGCTTTGACAAACAAATAATTTCATCAGTTTCTCCGTTGTAAAATATCTTCTCCCTGCTATAATGTGGGGTAGATGAACCTATCCAGTATTTAAGGTTTTATTTGATTTCTTCGATTTTTGAACAGATTTTCCCTTTTCATTTTGATCACATTGTCCATGAGACAAGAGGTCAAAATGAAAAGGGGAAAGATGCCAGAAAGCGTGGAATAAAAAATATCCTTAAATACTGGATAGGTTCATGGATAATCAAAAATATCCACACCATTTTGACGCAGGAAAACCAGGACCATGTGTAACATTCGTTTGAGGCGAGGCAAGTTGTGATATCAGTGCCTGACCGCAAAAGTTCTTGCAGTAATTTTTGCGTGAAAGACACGCGATTGAACCGCCGAAAAGGATGCTGTATTAATGCAATACAATATCTTTTTCGGCAGCTCAAGCCCGGGAACTTCGACGCTAAAAATTCCATGAAGAACTTTTCCGGTCAGGCACTAGCCCTCTATGTAGATAGAAAGTCCTTCTTCTCTTTATCTCTCTCTACAAACTCTTGCGGTCATCTACAATCAGATTCAATTGACAAATTTTTTACCTTGGAGAGTCATGTCATCCAAAGCTAATGCAGAATTTAGTCGCTGGCGTTCTTTTTTCTGGCCCATCCACCGTTGGGAAATTAAAAAGTTTGTTCCCCTTCTGATTTTGTATGCCTTGATTTGTTTTAATTATAGCTTGTTAAAAGCTGCTAAAGATGCCCTCGTCATCACAGCGCCTGGCTCAGGAGCTGCTGCCATCCCCTTCATCAAAATCTGGGCGATTTTGCCAATGGCACTCCTCGTCACCTATCTTTTTACAAGACTCTTCAACAAATACAATCAAGAAAAGCTCTTTTATATCATGATCGGGAGCTTTCTCTCCTTTTTTGTTCTTTTTGCAACCGTTCTCTACCCTTTACGCGAAGTCTTACATCCTCATAATATGGCAGACCATATGCAACAGATTCTCCCTGAAGGGTTCAAAGGACTTATCTCAGTCTTCCGCAACTGGTCCTATACCCTCTTTTATGTCATGTCAGAGCTCTGGGGAACGGCCATCATGTCTGTCCTCTTCTGGGCTTTTGCCAATGAAATCATGACTGTCAAAGATGCAAAAAGACTCTATGGAATTTTAGGGGTAGGGGCAAACCTTGCCGCCATTCTTTCAGGACAAATTGCTATCATCCTTTCAGGCGAACTCATTGACATGTCCTTTATTTTTGGATCAGACCGCTGGGGACAGTGCCTAGGGCTCGTCACAACAGTGGTTGTCTTTACAGGACTTCTCACGATCGCCCTCTTCCGCTGGTATCATGTAAGAGTTGTCAATCGGGACCCCGCCATGCAGCAAGAGCATAAACGGAACCATGATGAACGCAAATCGGTTAAAATGGGGATGCGCAAAAATTTTGCTTACCTTGCTAAATCAAAATACCTGTTGTGTATCGCTGTTCTGGTAATCGCCTTTAACGTAGCTATCAACATGATTGAAATCATTTGGAAGGATCAAATTTGCCTTCTTTACCCGAATCCTAACGATTTCAATGCCTATATGGGAAAAGTTTTAACTGCTATCGGAGTCCTTTCGACCTTTATCGGGCTTTTCCTCTGTGGAAATATGATCCGCAAGCTCGGTTGGACCATTAGCGCCCTCATCACCCCTGTTGCGCTCCTGATCACAGGAATATTTTTCTTTAGCGTTCTCCTCTTCAAAGACAGTTATATTCTCTCCACTTGGACCACAATGATCGGGCTCACCCCCCTAGCGATAGGCGTTCTCTTTGGAACCATTCAAAACGTCTTATCCAGAGCCTGCAAATACACCCTATTTGACGCGACCAAAGAAATCTCTTTTATTCCCTTAAGCTCAGAATCTAAACTTAAAGGAAAAGCTGCCATCGATGGTGTGGGCTCAAGGCTCGGTAAAAC
>JAKQGT010000054.1 GCA_029556005.1 Chlamydiota bacterium
TTTGTGAAGGAAGCGAAAAATTCCTGGGGACAATGGTTAGTCCCTCTTTCTCATAATCCTCCAAACTTTGATACAGTCTTAGAAAAACTCCAAACTTTGATCTTAAGTGAGGTGAATGTCGGATTCTAGGTGGCGTTTGACGGCAGCGAGATAGCCGCAGCCATACATGCCATCTAAGACGCGATGGTCAAAGGTGAGGGTGAGATACATCATGGAGCGAATCGCGAGAGAGTCATCGTCTTGAACGACAACTTTTTTATGGATAGCCCCTACACCCACGATCGCCACTTCACCATAACGGATAATGGGTGTGCCGAGTAAGGTCCCTGACATCCCAAAGTTGGTCATCGTGAGGGTTCCTTCTTTAACCTGGTTGGGATCTAGTTTGCCTGAGCGGGCTTTCTCGGATAGAGAGGCTACTTCGCGGGCAATTTCGGTAATGGAACGACTGTGGCAATTTGCGATCACGGGAACTAAAATCCCCTGATCTACACTTACGGCAATCCCTAAATTCACTCCGTGTTTAAGAACAATCGTATCTTTTTCCAGGGTAGAATTGATGAGGGGAAAGTCTTTGACCCCTTTTCCAATAGCGCGTGCGATAAAGCTCGTGATGGTCAGTTTATATCCGTGATCTTTCTGGAAGCGTTCTTTATGCTCTTGGATGTATTTCATGAGACGTGTGACATCGACTTCATTGACAAGGGTCGCATGGGGAGCCTCGTAAAAGGAGCGGACTAGATTATCTGCAATCATCTTACGCATGGTGCTCATTTTAATCCGGTCTCCCCCCTCTTTTTTTGGAGACTGGGTTAGGTAATTTTCTAAATCCCGTTTTGAAAGTCTCCCCCCTGCCCCTGTTGCGGGGATCTTTTCGAGTTCAGAAAGATCGATCCCTTTCTCTTGAGCTATTTTTAGAACGACGGGGGTAAAAAATCCTTTCTTGGAGGAACACGTTTTTGAAGAGGTAACGCTAGGTTCTACCGCCTGGATTTCTTCCGTCACCACAGTATCCGAGGTGACAATGAGCGCTAAGGGAGCTCCGACATCCAGCTCTTCATCAGGGCTTGCTAAAATTTTAGTCACCCTTCCTGCAACGGGTGAGGGGATCTCGCTATTCACTTTATCGGTGGACACTTCTAAAAGGGGCTCATCGAGTTTAACGGGATCTCCTACCTTTTTGAACCACTGGACAACGGTTGCACTGACAATGCTTTCCCCTAGCTTGGGAAGTTTAATCTCAATTTCTTCAGACATGAATTTTTACTCCAACCAGGTGACAGCGTGATAACGCTTTTCGTCGATTTGTTTTTCCCTTTTAGCTACAAAAACCGCAGCCACTGCATCTCCTAAAATATTGACGACTGCAGAGACCATTTCGCGCAACCGATCCACCCCTGCAACAAGGGCAATCCCCTCTAGGGGAAGTCCCATAGCATTGAGGACAACAGAAAGCATCACAATCCCCGTTCCTGGAATCCCTGCAGCACCGATCGCTGACACAAGAGCGACAAAAATTAGAATAAGGACTTTTACAACGGTCACTTCAATGCCATACGCTTGAGCAATAAAGATAGCCGAGATCGCCTGACCAATCGCCGCCCCATTCATATTGATCGTTGAACCCAGAGAGAGGACAAACCCTGAAATATCGGGAGAGATTCCTAAATGATTCCGCGCGCATTCTAAGGAGACAGGAAGGGTGGCAGAACTACTCGACGTGGTAAAGGCTAAAACGATCGCATCTTTCATCCCTTTGAAAAAAGGAGCCACACGTAATTTAGCTAAATATTTAAGGGACAAGCAAAAAACGACTAAGATCTGGAGCATGCAGGCTATGTAATTACACGCTAAAAATTTCAGCAACGGATAAATCACCTTGATGCCCACAGAGCCGACTGCTGTCGCAATTAACGCAAAAACCCCATAAGGGGCCAGTTTCATAATCGTATGCGTTAAAGAGTACATCACTTCGCTAACCGATTCTAGAAAGCCCAAAACCACTTTTCCTCTCTC
>JAKQGT010000329.1 GCA_029556005.1 Chlamydiota bacterium
CTTTGCACACCAATGATGCTCCTTCCGCACTCACTCGATTGGTAGATATGGGAATTGAGCCCTACCTTCTCTCCTCCTCGGTCTTAGCCATTTTAGCACAACGATTATTGCGCAAGATTTGTGATCACTGTAAGGTAGGATATAAACCGAGTTCTCAAGAGCTGGAAGATTTGGAGATAGAGGTTTCCATGCTCTACAAAGGAGAAGGGTGTGAATCGTGTTTTGGTTCAGGCTATCGAGGGCGGTGTGGCGTTTATGAACTGATGCCTGTATCGCAAAATATCAAGATGCAGCTTCTAAGAAGTGCTGATGCCAATGCCCTTCAAAAAACAGCCGTAGAAGGAGGGATGCAAACTCTCCGTGCCCAGGGGGGTAAATTAGCCGCAGCTGGAGTCACAACTTCTGCTGAGGTTTTACGTGTAACCAGGCAGCTAGAACTTTATTCGTGATATGGGACTCTATCAATACACAGCATTGACTGAAGAAGGGCGAAAGAATGTCGGGATGATCAATGCCGATTCCCTAGAATTGGCAAAAGAGCGTCTTCGTAAGCAAAAGATTTTAGTCACCAAACTCACTGCCTACAAAAAACAGAGTGATGAGCTCACCCTCTCCCCTTCCTTACTCCTTAGTTTTACACGAGATTTACATGTCCTCTTAAAAGCAAGCCTTCCCCTCTATGACTGTTTGCACACCCTTGAAGAAAAGTACCGACGTACGAAAATGCACTCGCTATTTCTCGATTTTTGCGATCAAGTCAAACAAGGGCGTCCCTTATCAGATGCCTTGAAAGATTATCCCCGGGTTTTTGATCCCGTATATATCTCTATGGTGAAAGCGGGAGAAGAATCAGGAACTTTAACGCAGAGTTTCGAAGAATTAGCCAAACTCACTCATCGCGAACACACTTTAAAGAAAAAGCTGTCGAGCGCCCTGATTTATCCCGCATTTCTTGGGGTATTTTGTCTAGGAGTGGTCGTCCTTCTCCTCTTTTTCTTGATCCCTTCGATGGCAGAGCTCTTTGAGGGACGCACCCTTCACCCCATGACTCAAATCATTTTATCTCTAAGTCACCTGTTAAATACCCATGCTTTTTCTATTTTCACCTCTCTTGGAGGTTTTATCCTCTGTTTTTTCTTTGTCCTGAGACATCCTAAGGGAAAGGAAAAAGTTCAACAGGCCTTTTTCTTTATTCCCTTTGTCAAGCGGCTTTTCATTGAAATCGTCATGGCTCGATTCTGCCGCGTATTTTCCGTTCTCTTCTACGGAGGAGTTCCCATGCTCGAATGCATACGCCTCTCAAAAAAAGTGATGAAACACCCTACTTTAGAAAAAGTGATCTCTGAAGCAGAGGTGAAAATTATTGAAGGGAAGCGTCTTTCCGAAGAAATGGCTAAGAGTCCTTTGATTCCTTCTCTAGTAGTCCGGATGCTCTCTATTGCCGAAGAATCGGGACGTGTTGCAGAGATGATGGGACATCTCTCCAACATTTATGAAGAAAATATTGAAAGAAGTTTGGGAAGATTTACAGCCCTTTTGCAACCCGTTATGTTGCTCTTGCTTGGGATTATCGTTGCTGTTATCCTTCTTTCGATCTTATTACCCTTAACTGATGTAAGTTCGTTTATTCAATAAAGGCAAAAGTATGAAAAAAAAATATACAATGACACTACTCGAGATCATGATCGTGATCTTTATCATTGGAATCATTGGAAGTGTGATTGGTTACAATATGCGTGGCAGTCTGGATCAAGGAAAAGCCTTTAAAACCAAAGAGGCGGCTCGCAAACTTTATGAAATCGTCCTTCTTGAAGAGGCTAATGGAAATAGAGTTCCACAAGATGCCAACAATCCTTATGAGGCCATTAAAAATACCCTTAATCAATCTGATCTTGTCCGTCGGAGTAAAGATCTCTTAGAAGATGGCTGGGGAAATCCTTTTGCTTTCGACTATGATGCTGAGCATTCGGAGTGGCGTTTTACTTCCGAAAAATACAATGCTTATTGTGAAAAAAAAGGTATCACCCCTGAGTATCCTTGGGACGAAGAAGACAATACTTTACCTTAATTGAGCTCTTTCTAGCTCTCGGTGTTTTGGCACTCCTTGGAAGCTTAGTCCTTGTTAAGACAAGGCCCCTATTGGATCACTACCGGTTTGGTCAGGGCGTTGCCCAGCTTCGACAAGAGATTGATCTTACACGTCGTTTGTCCAATGCTGCACATGCAGACATGACGCTTCATGTAAAGCAAACTGAAAAAGGGCTACTTTTGCGGCGTGAAACGGATGAACCCCTTGCCATTCCCCGCACCTTCGACGTTTCTATATTGATTCCCCACTTAATGCTAAAAGAAAAGGATCTGGATTTAACCTTTACTGGATCAGGATGGATGAAAGAAGAGCATAAGTTTACAGTCTATTTCAAAAATCGGTCTCTGACACTCGAGCTAAAAAACTCTTGACCCCCACTCTCCCTTCATATAGCGTGAAAAAAAAAACCTTATTGATAGGAGAACGTTATGCATGCAGCTGTCGCCCTTGCAAAAATCTTTGGCCCCGTCCTTGTAATTATGGGAGTTTGGAGCCTTCTCTACCAAGACAATGTGAAAAAAGTGGCCGATTCAGTACGAAAAACTCCAGCCATTTTGTATCTAGGAGGAGTTGTGAATCTTGTTTTGGGACTGGCTATTATTACTAGCTATAATATTTGGGAAGTCAATCTAGAGCTACTTGTTACCTTACTGGGCTGGTTTCTTTTCATACGTGCTTTATTGGTCTTCTTTCTCCCCAATGCAGTGATTAAAATGTCCAAAATGCAAGAAACCGCCTATGTTTTCTTTGGACTCCTTTCTGTTGTTTGGGGGCTTGCCATGAGTTGGTTAGCTTTCATGATGTATTAATACCATTTATCAAAAATAAATTGATGAATGTATACTCAAACAAATTCGGGAGAAGGGAAGTGATTGTAATAAGTGCATTTCCAGGCTCGGGCATTGTAGCCTAAGTGGAGAGCGATAGCCGCTTGAAGGGAAAACTTTTCCCGAGACATCCCTGCGATCAGGCCAAGAATAAGCGTGTGAATCACGAGAGCTTTTCTTTGAGAAGGATCTTGGGTTTCTTTGTTCCCTAGATGGAGAAGAGAAAAGGTGGTTGCTGAGAGGGTGACAGCTAGGGGGATGATTCCGCGGGTAGTGATCCGTTCAATAAGAGAGGGAAGAAAACGCCTTTGTAAGATATGGCGAAAGGCGATCTCTTCTAAGATTGCAAAACTCATCATTTTAATCAGATTATAAAGAGCTTGGGTTTTGACATAAGCGGGGATGGAGGATCCTGGAGGGGCATTTCTAGCCAATTGTTCCATAAATCTTTGTCGGTACGTATTTTCAGGAATTCCTTGATAGAGGTCAGCATGGGTATAGTCTCGGGTGTGCTCAAGGAGTTGTCCATTGAGATAATGGAGGGCATATCCAGCACTAAAAGCTGTGGGGAAAATAAAATAATCTTTAACTAAAACAGTCATGGTAAAAAATATTTTTTATAGATAATATACATTAATTTGATGTTAATTTCAATTGGTTTGTTTTTCCTCAGTTCTAGGATAGGTTCACAAAATCGCTTCTTATTTGAAGGGTATTGTTGTTTACGTTATGATAGGAAAAAAATTTTCTTAGGTGAATGACATGTTAAAGACACTTCTTTTTAGTGCATTACTTTTTCCAGTAATGCTTTTTGGACAGGAAACACAAGAAAATCATGTGACTCCAGTAGCAACAGACTTAAAAACTCGATTGCCTGAATGGCGTCCTCAAGTTTATGAACAATTTCCCAATGGTTCTCCCAAGTTGGTCCTCTTTTATACAGAAAATGATGCAGGAAGTGAAGAGGCGGTCAAGCGGATCCATTTCTATGAAAACGGGCGTCCGTTTGAAGAGTCTGATCTCATTCAGATTTCAGAGTCTGATCCAGGATTTGAGCTTTGGAAATCTACCGTTGTTCCTCATGGGGTGAGTGTCCGTTTCCGTGATACGGGTGAAATTGAACGGATCGCTTATTTTGATCACGGTCTTTTGCATGGACCTATGAAGGTTTTTTACCCTAAGGGAAAGCTTAATCATGTGACGACCTTTAAACAAGGGCAACCTGAAGGGAAAATTTACTCCTACCATGAGAATGGCCAAACTTCTGCTGAGGGTGTTTATAAAGAGGGGAAGTTAGAGGGAGATTATATCCGCTACTATGCAAATGGGCAGCGGGAAGTGGTTGTCCCTTATGTTCATGGAGAGATCCATGGGAAGATGATTGAGTGGTATGAGAATGGGAATGAGAAAATGCGCTCTTTTTATCATCAAGGAAAGCTTCAATCCACAGGAAGTCAGCCAGCGATTGTAAAGTATGATGAAAATCACTCGATTGTTGAAGTACAAGATTTTAATCAGGGGAAGCCTTCAGGTGATCATATTCAGTATCACCCCAATGAAAGACAAAGTTACCATGTAAGCTATGTCGATGGGAAAAAACACGGCAAAGAGCAGTGGTTTAACTCTGATGGTAAGCTGATTGGAGAGAGTGAATATGAACAAGGGAAAAACATAGGTAAACATTGGAAAAAACATCCTAATGGTACCCTCTCCTATATGGCGACATATGACAAGAAAGGCCACTTAAAAGAACCCATTCGAGAATTCGATGAAAATGGTCAAAAAACTGCTGAATATAAGAAGGATGATGAAGGAAAATTTGAGGGGCATTTTCAGTCTTGGTATCCCAATGGTCAGCTGAGAGCCGATTGCTTTTATGTACATGGAGAGTTCGAAGGAGAGCAGAAGCAGTTTTTTGAAGGGGGGCAAATCAAGTTCCAAGGCCTCTATAAAAATCAGCAACGCGATGGTCTTTTCCAAGAATGGTATGAAAAGGGTTCGTTAGCATTTGAAGGGATGTTTAACGAGGGCAATAAAGAAGGTGCCTTTACAGATTGGTATCCCAATGGCCAGGTAAAAATGCGTAAGTTTTTTAAGCACTCCCTTTTTCATGGAGATCAAAAGGAATGGTATGAAGATGGGATTCCTCGCCTTGAAGCACGTTATGATGAAGGGAAAAAGGATGGAACGATTCGCAGTTGGAATGAAAAAGGACAACTCCTTTTCGAAGGAGCTTTTGATCAGGATAAACCGATTGGAACCCATGTTGCTTACTATGATTCAGGAGAGAAAATTGAAACCTTTCATTTTTTAGATGGAAAAAAGGAAGGGAAACATGAGCTTTATTATGAAAATGGGAAGTTAAAGCTTTCTGAAACCTACAAAAATGATCTATTAGAAGGAGAATCTTTAGGGTATTATAGCGATGGAAGTGAAGCTTTTATTCGCAATTTTCAAGGAGGAAAACAAGTTGGGTTACAAAAAGATTTTTTCCCTCCAGATGAACGTTCTACCATTGCGATTGCAAATCTCTATCACTTTAACGAAAAGGGAGAGCTGCATGGCGAACAGAAGACCTTTTATCCTACAGGGGTAACAAAGACCCTGCTCTGTTATGATAATGGCGTCTTACACGGTTTAAAAGGGCTCTGGGATGAAAAGGGGAACCTACTAGAAGAGTCGAAATATGTGAATGGCAAACTTGAAGGGCGCCATTTCGAAAAAGATCAAGAGGGACGCGAGATTGTTTATCACTATAAGAACAATAAGCGTGAAGGTCCCCATTATGTTTACTATCCCGAAGATGTGACTGAGGGAGAAAAAGTAAAGGCCATTGAAGCTTCCTATAAGAATAACAAACTTCATGGCGAAGCTATTGAATATGATCCATCGGGAGCTAAGATCAGTGTAACAACTTATAGAGAAGGGATGAAAGATGGGGATGCTGAGCTCTATCATAGAGGAGGGCGCACAGCCATTCGCGTGAGCTTTAAAAAGGATCTAAGAGAGGGTCCTTCTTATCAATACTACCCCAATGGTCAGCTTTATAAATACGTTGAGTTTAAGAAGGATCAGAAAGAAGGGGAAGAAAAGACCTACTTTGAAGATGGACGTTTGACGAGTGTCTATTGTTATAAAGAGGGGAAGCTGGAAGGGACAGCAAAGCATTGGAACGAGTCGGGCCTATTAATCTTTGAAGCAGATTATAAAAACGGTATTCAAGACGGTAAGTTTAAGAAGTATTATGACAATGGAAAGCCTCGACTTGAGCAGTTTTTTGTTGAGGGAAAACTTGACGGTGTCAAAAAGAGTTATGATCCCGATGGGAAAATAACAGAAACGCTTTATCAAAACGGCGTTAAAGTTTCGAAATAAACTCATAAAGGAAGGTGCTTCCCGCCTTCCTTTTCTTTTTTAATTCTAAATGTATTAGAGAGATGGACTCTAATGAGCGCTCTTCAACGAAAAGAATCCCTGAGGGGGATAATAGTTGGAAGGTATCAATTAGATGAAGCGTTTGGATAGGGAGACCTTTTTCATAAGGGGGATCTATATAGATCAAGTCAAAGGTTTTCCCTTTAAGGGTTTTGACTGTTTCTAAAACATCTCCAGCTAAGACGGTGGCTAAAGGAGATAGATCTAAAGCATTTAGGTTTTCGCGAATGGCTTTGAGTGCAGAGCGATCGTTTTCAATAAATGTAGCAGAAGAGGCCCCCCGACTCAGTGCTTCAATGCCCATGGCACCACTCCCTGCAAACAGGTCTAGAAAATGGGCTTTTTCGATTTGGTGTTGACAAATGTTAAAGACTGCTTGCCTGAGTTTTTCTGAAGTAGGACGTGTCTTAAGTCCCTTGGGGGATTGGAGGGAGTGATTTTTGAGGAATCCTCCTGTAATTCTCATCGAACAACAGTGGGAATCGAGTAAGGTTCAAGGAAGGTTTCTGCTTCTTTTAGAAAATAAGGATCATTCTTTTGTAAAAAGTAATCATAGCAAATATAAGCCTGTTGTAAGGCGACGTTTCGTTTCATTGCATAGGATGCTTTTTCTGCGTTTTCGAATGAGATGGGTTGTTTCACATGGATCCAATGATCCCCTGTTTTTCCCTGTAGTACGAGATCAAACCCTTTTAATTCTTTTATGGTTCCATAAACCATATAAAGGGTATCGGAATAAAGGGATGGGAGGGTTTGTTCATTGGGGAAAAACTCCACTCCAGAGTCTTTACTTTTACTTGCAATTTGAATGTGAATATCTTTCGCCACAAAATGTCCAATATGTTTGACGAGCACCGCGAGTTTTCGAGGGAAGGAGATGTTAGTTTTTGCATACATGGTTTCTCCATTGTTAAACGTAGTGACTAAGTCTAACATGGAGAGATTGTTATTTTGGCTAGCAGAGGCGGTGAAGATCGAAACATTGCCCTTGTTCATCTGAGCGAGTTGTTGGAGATCTCCTTTATGATGCGCAATGGAATTTAAGGAATTCCCGTCCGTGATCAGGACAATAATGTTTTCTTTGTTTTTATCAAAGTAGGGGGTTACTTGGTTGATCAGATGAAAAGCATCATAATTAATAAAGAAACCTCTGTAAGTGCGCGCATCTAAAAAGCGCTGAGCTTCACTTTTGGCCCCTTTATTCCACGAAATAGGTGTTTTACTCATGGGGATTAGTTCTGCATCAGCAACGAGAATATTGAAAGTATCCCCTTTATTAAGATAGGGAAGGGCGCGCATTACTCCTTCTTTAAAGGTATTAAAGCGCTCTTTTTTAATAGTGCTAGAACCATCGATAACAAAAATAATATTTTGTGGAGGGGGTTCGAAATAGAGACGCTCGGTGGGTTTCATTTTAATAGCAAAATAATAGCCATTTCCATCTTCTCGAGGGGTGTAGTGAACCTCGGTTTCGAATGCATTTTGAAAAGAAACAGTTTCAAGTTTTGAAGGAGAGGGGATTTCGGAAAGAAAAGCTTGGGTCAGGCGATGATTTTGGTTGAACGTATGGAAATCGCCACTATCCAGGCTTTTATCTAGCTTGGGGCTTGCAAGAGCCACTAAGCCACTCGAGTGGCGGTTTTCTTGATCATAATCCTCAAGGATCTCTTTGGCTTGTGATTCTATTGTTTCAGTAGCTAGAGAGGGGAGGGCCTCTTTTGGGGCTGTGATGGAGTGTTCTTGAGTAGAGCGAATTTTACTGGGACAGGGGTTTTTTGATACGATTGCTCGTGTATTGGGATAATGAGCCGTGCGAGGAACCATTGCCATAAGAGTATCAGGTGCAAGGAGGGTATCTAGAGCCTCTTTGGGGAAAATTGGTTGTTTTGTGGGTGAAAGGGATTTTTTTCCTAGATAAGGAAGGGGGAGATCCTCCGCAGGCATTCCCTGATAAAGGGTGTGTGTTTTTTCATATTCGAGGGATTGTTTTTTAAGAGAGGGAGTGATGTTGTTGATGGCGAGTAGTGGGGGTTCAGGGGGGATAAAAGCTTCTCTTATGGGCTCTTTTAGAGGTTGGGGATTAAGCTCAGAATGGATTTTTTCTCGAAGAGGAAGTTGCTCTTTACTAGCCAGTGCCCGTGTTTGAGGATAGAGAGTTTTTCGGTTAATGAGCGTTAGATGCTTTCCTTCAGGTCTTAGAAGTGTTCTGTTTTGTACACAGGGCAAAGGGGGGGCTAATGTTTGCAGTTCTTTATGCGGAACTTTGTCATGCGGGAGCTGTTGTAGTTTAAGATGGAGGGGAGTTTTAGGAGAGGTGTTTAATACGGGGGAGGGACTTTTTAGGGTTTCTTTGAGGGAGGGCTTAGGTAAAGTGGCTAAAGGAATAGGTGTTTTTTGGTGTTCGGATGAAGGGGTAAAAAAGAGCTCTTGACTTTCTACAGTTTCTAAAGGTGTTAAGGACTTTGTGGTTGCTAGAGCAAGGGAAGCATAGACCTCTTGAGAAGTATGTTTGGGAAGGGTGATCTCTCTTTCTCTGAGGGCCATTTCTTGGGAAAATTTAAATGTTTTTACTGGAGATACTGCAGAATCTTTTGAGGAGGAGGGTGCATGATGTTTTAGCGCAAGATCGAGAAAGGGATCTGTTTGGGGGAGCGGCATTGCCTGTTCTTTTGCAGGAGGAGGAGAAGGCGACTCTATTCTGTCAGAAAGTGCATTTGCGATTTTAGGCTCTCTGAAGGTAAGAGCACTTTGTTGAAAACTTTGAGACTTTTTATTTAAGAGGGCATTTTTAGTGAAATCAGTTGAAAGAGCGTTATCAGAAAGTTTAAAGGCTAAAGTTTGAGATGACGAGGGGATGGTGAAAGGAGAGATATCAGCAGTCCTTTCTGATTCATAAAAAGGGGAAACCCCTTCTTTTTGGGGACGGTAATTGTTTGAAAAAAGAGGGAGCTCTTCTTTAATTTTTTTAGAAAGAGAGGCTTTAATAGAGATATTTGAAAGAGGGGGGGACGGTAATGTGTGCTTCTTTTGTTCAGAACGCTTTGTTTTGATGGTTACAGGGTATTCTTTAAGATTAAATCGAGGAGTGTAAGAGGGGGGATAGTCAAAAGAGGTCTCATGAGGGGTAGACTCAGACAAAAGTACCCATTGCTTCTCTTCAAGTTTTGGATGGAGAGAAAGTTCTTCATACGCATCTGTTAAATTAGATAGGTCGATGTTTTCAAAGGAAGCAAAAAATCTAGAGGTATAGTCGGCTTTAGGGCTCCATTTTTCTTTAGGGGTAGCAAAAGGAGACTCAGAAAGGGGGGAGGTGTTTTTAGTCTCTTTATGAAAGGCTAAAGGGGGAGTCGAGGGGAGAGGCGCATCAATGGTAAAACGGAAGTTGTCGCTATCAAAAAAGTGCTTTTGAAGGGATTGTTTTTCTGGGTAAAACGGAGAAAATACTTCTGTTTCTTTTTGCGTAACAGTCCGGGGAGTTGCCGTGACAAGAGGTTTTGAGGGAGAAGGGGACGTTTCCTCTTTGGGTTTTTTCTCAAAAAAGGGAGCGTTTTCGATGAGTGAAGGCGTGTAAGAATCAAGCGGTAGGGGTGGGGGTTGGTGAGCGCAGTCGAGCAACGTGGGAACAAAAGCCCTTTCAGTGATGATGAAGGGGGTTTTAACCGATTCCATCTGTGGGTGCTCATGAAGAGTGGATAAAGGATTACTTGTCTCTTCTTTTATAATTAAGCTCTGAAAGGCTTG
>JAKQGT010000331.1 GCA_029556005.1 Chlamydiota bacterium
GAGTCGCCCTTATCAAGATCAGGTTGCTTTGTTAAAGGGATGTTATGAAAGAGGAGAGGATCGAGAAGCCTTGAAAGCCTTTGCATCCGTGCCAGCCCAACGGGAAGCCTTTGCTACCCATATTGTAAAGGTCTTTAAGGACGAGGAACGCGCAGTCCTTTCAGCCCTTGCTAAAGAAGTTATCCCGTCGCATCCCGATCGAGCTGGTTTAGGAAGTCAATTGGGCATGTTATGGAGTTCGACAACAACTGCAGCTTGGAACCAATCGGTTGCTTTTATCCCGGCTGATTCGGAGCGGACCCAGAGAGATAAAGCTGCCATCGAGGAGTACTTAAAATTAGAAGCTACGTATGAAACGCTCTCACGCGAGCACGTATTGATTGGACTCAGACCGAGTCCTGCGAAAAGACTCTTCTTTTAGGATGTCCTTGAACTTAATGGAGCCTTAACGTTAAAATATTTTTTTATACAAAAAATCCTTCGTATTAAAGGAGTACAATGATGCCAACCCCCATCCCTTCTGAGCGCCTTCCTGAGGTGGCCCCTACAGTGACCCATCAATCCCTATTAGAGCCCTCGCAGTTGCGCTCTCAAGCGGCCCCTCCAAGGGATAGCCTGGAGATGCATGATAGTGGCTTTTGCTCCTGGATTTCAGATGCCTTCTGGTATGTGATCGATTGTATCAATGTGGTTTATGACACGGTTGTTCTATTTTTTTGGAATGTCTTGGCGCGCATAGGGATCGTGAATCCTCCAGATGCCCCCAATCCTCAGCCCGTTATTGTCCCCTTTGTTGAGAGAGCAGCTTTAATCAAAGGAAAATTTGATGGGCTATCCCCTCTGGAGCAGGTGAGCACGCTTCGGGAGATTTCCTGCCGCTGGACTTATGAACAGGGAGAGCGTCAAGGGTTGATTCATGAACTTAAAGATAAACTTTCTGTAGAGCTGCGAGACGCTCTCATTGATTTTGCAAAAGCAAAATGTTTTGTGGGGAGTGATATCACTCCGGAGAATGTTGCTGAATATCTTGTACGGATGAATCCCGAAAGTTACAACCTCTTCCTTAAAGGTGTCGATCTTTTTCCAGGATTTGCGCAATTTACTGTCGAAACTCTCGCCTTAGGATGGTATTTTGAAGATACGTTGAAAGGAGAGGGGAAACCTGCGAGCCAAGAAGAAGCCCATTTGGTGGCACTTCAATGGATTGCAGAAGCTAGACCTCATCCTCGCTTTGAAAATGATCCCATTAATGAAGGGTGGGTGGATGCCCAATTTGGCGTGGCAAAGGGTAAACTCACTCCTGCTGATCGCACCCTCCTTTTAGAGGCCTATACGATCAACCAAAGGGTGGATTTTCAACAGTTGATGGGAGCTCAAATTGCTGCGGATTACAAAAATGGGACGGTAAAAGCTTTGCTTGCAAGAGTTCCTGGTTTTGATGCAGCGCGAAGAGAGGATGCAGATTATTTGCAGGGCGTTTATGAATCCTTGTCCCCGCTTCAAGTGGCAAAAATGAACGAAGATTTTTATGCACAAAATGTTCGCGTAAAAGATCAGTGGGATGGTCGTTTTGAAGCCTGGTTAAGAGATGTGAAGCGGAATGATCGAGTTTTTGGAGAAGTGCTAACTATTGCCTTTTCCCATGTTCCTAGCAAAGTGAAAGCGGTGTGTGAAGAGATGCTTGCGGATGACAATACGCATCGTGCGCAATTCATCGCTGCAAATCCTCAATGGTTCCGCAACTTCCTCGAGACCCTTGTCAGAGGAAAGATCGAAGCCGCCTTCCCAGCCAAACGGGATGAGGATAGCCCTGCACTCATTGAGCTGCGTCTACAAGAACTTTGGGAAGCTAAGCAGAAAGAAGAGAGTTTTGATGGAGAGGCGACTAAAGAGGAACCCTTTAAGCAAGCGCTTATACCCCAAGTGACCCGTGAAGTTGAAGCCAATCTCCGGCAAGAGATCCGTGAAGGTTTGGAAAAAGCGGGATGGACTCTGGAGAATGGTGCTATTCTTGATCTTATCGATCGGGAAGAGACGGCTACAATCAAAGCGGCGATTCGTGCCCATATGCCACGCTAATGCCCCTAACTT
>JAKQGT010000334.1 GCA_029556005.1 Chlamydiota bacterium
GGTTTAGAACTTTAACACGAGGGGCTAAATAGGCAACCCCCAAAGTTCCCAAAAACTTCAAGCTCGCAGCAGAACTCGCAATCAACTTAAAAACATCTTTCACCAATTTTAAGTAGGTGGTTGCCACTTTCATCGCTGTCCCATCATCTTTCTTGGAATAAGTATATTGCGCTCCAAAAAACATGTGCAGTTGGTCTTTAAAAGCTTCTAAGCTATCTACAACTTTGGGCATAGCTTCAACTGTTTTGGGAATATACCAAGCACTATCCACACTTTTAAAAAATGTTTGAATAGGCTCTAAGGAAATATCGAGTCCCTTAACGGAAAGTGTTTCGGTACCTGTATCACGAAGAACGCTACATACGCCTTCAAAAATCCGGCAACCTTCTCGGGAGGTCAGTCCCTCATTAATTAGATAAGTTGGTATTGCAGTCATAATTTTCCTCTTAGCCTATTTATTTTTTTCTAAGCTCTTCATTTCTGCGCCGAACTGAAGATGTTGTTTCAGATCTATTGCTCCATAAATGGAAAAGCCAGCAGTCAACATGTCCGATGTCCGCGTACTGATTCTATTCAATAAACTGCCAGGTTCAGCAACAGGTCCAAGGGCTGCAGCGATAAACACAAGCTTAATGAAGAAAAATGTAATCTTTTTATATTTTTCGTGTTCGTGGTAACCGTTATAAAGGTTTGTATAACGCGCAGGGCTTACACCATCGTTCAACTTAGAAACCACATTTCCCTTTCGATCTATCTTTTGAAGAACGGGACCATCTTGCACCTTTCTTTCTTGTTCAAAAATAGCATAAACATAGGTGAAGGCTCCAGCCGCAGCTCCCCAAGCTTTAAGGGTCGGGCTGGGCGCACTTGTGATGGCTTCCATGCGACTCAGGGCAGCATAAGCAAGCACTGTCGCTCCAAAGGTCTTCAGAGCAGCAAAAACAACACGCTCTGCTAGCCATCGATAGGGATCCACTTGCTTTGTGATCCTATCGTTGCCTTCTAAACGTATCCGCTCAACACTTTTCCCTTTATAATAATGATCCCAAAGGACTGTTTTCGCATCCTGAACCCCGCCGTAAGAGGCTTGGATCGTTGTCGCAGAATCCCAGAAATCAAATAAATCGCCAAATACACCGCCAATCTTAATAAGATTAACGTACTGATCACAGTTTTTTCCACAGATATTGACCAGCTTTCCTACGATCGTTGATACACAGGAAATAGCTAGGAAAAGATCTGTAGGATCCTTGTACTTATCGGCACAAGCTCTAAAAGTGGACACTCCATCCGTTGCCATATCGCACACCTAAATATTTTGTTTGTAAGGAGGAAAGAGTATAATAAAGAAGGAATTTAATGGGAAGAAGAACGCAAGATTAAAGTTAAAATAAATTAAAAATTAAATTTTAATTTTGGGAGCACTAGAGACTCCTCTCGAAAAATCTTTGATAGAAAGTCTTTTCTTTCCTTCTAGCTGAACCTCTAAAATGGAAATAACTCCCTCTTGACAAGCGACACGCCACCCCTGAGGCCCAAAAGAAAGGGTTTCGCCGGGATCCCCCGACCCTTCCTCAACTTGTGTTCGATAAATTTTTATACGTTTCAGATGACACCCTATTTCAACCGTGCACCAAGCTCCCGGGCGGGGGCTAAAAGCTCGGATTTGGTTATGGACCCTATTTGCAGGTTTCTTCCAATCAATTTGCGCTCTACTGGAATCTATTTTTTGAACATAAGTCGCTTGAGTATGGTTCTGAGGAGTTTTTGTAATCGATTGATTTTCAAATTGTTTAATAACCTTCAAAAGGGTTTCACACCCTGCTTTACATAGCTCTCCTTCTAATTCTTCAAGATTCATCTCTGAAGGAATCAAAACCTCTTTTTGAGCAAGGATAGCGCCAGCATCCATTTTGAGAGACATTTCAATAATCGTCACGCCACTCTTTTTAGCTCCCTCAAGCAAAGCGTATTGAATGGGAGCTGCTCCACGATACTGAGGCAAAAGAGAGGCATGTAAGTTAATACATCCATATCTGGGGAGATCTAAAAGTTCTTGATTGATGATTTCACCATAAGCGACGACGACAAATAGGTCTGCTCCCAAAAGGCGAAGCTTTTCAGCAAAAGCTTTCGTTGAAGCTTTTTCGGGCTGAAATAAAGGAATAGCACCATATTTTTCACGTGCCAAATCTTTGACTGCAGAGAATGCTAGCTTCCCCGAGCGCCCACGGGGCTTATCGGGCTTCGTCACAATCGCTAGAATAGTGATTTGATGTTGAGCTAGGAAATCTAGAACATCAGCAGCAAAGGGGGGAGTCCCAAAATAGACTATTTTCATTCTTTATTCTTCAAGAATGTCTTGATACACAGGTAACTCGTCAAGTCCCGTAACCGTTGCAGGTTGTAAACCGATCAATCCACGTTTTGAACTCTTACAAAAATCGATCCAATGTTGAACCACTTCACTAGAGCTCAACTCAGCTTGCATACGCTCTAATGCCTCTTCTAGATGATATCCACTGCGGTAAGTGAGTTTGAAGGCTTTGGTGATATCTTTCCGGAGTTCAATAGCAAAATTATGTCGCTTAAGTCCGACAAGATTGAGTCCACCAAGTCGATAAGGAATTCCTGCCCCAAGAGTATAGGGAGGAATATCATTGGTGATGCGACTTAATCCTCCAACCATTGCATAGCGCCCTACACGGACAAACTGATGGATAGGAGTCATTCCTCCAATATTCACATAATCTTCAATTTCTACATGACCAGCAAGCATGGCACCATTGGCCATAATGACATGATTTCCGATTTTGCAATGATGGGCAATATGGCAATAGGCCATGATCAGACAGTGATCTCCAATAGAAACCGTCGACCCCTCTCCACAAGAAGAATTAATTGTTACAAACTCACGGATCTCGCAGTGTTTTCCAATCGTTACATAAGTGGTTTCCCCACGATATTTCTTAGCTTGCGTTTTTGTTCCAATGCTCGCTGAGGGATAAATGACGGTCCCCTCTCCAATGGTGGTATGCCCATCAATATAGGCATGAGATTTGATTGTGACATCATCCTGAAGGATGACATTTTTTTTAATAATTACATAAGGCTCAATTGTAACGTTCTTTCCAATTTTTGCTCCGGGTTCGATAATCGCTGTGGGATGTATGTTTGTCATAGGCATGTTTCCTAAATCTGTTCAAAACTCCTGAGAGCAAATCCAATTTCTGCTTCTGCAGCCAGCAGATTATTGATCATCGCTTTTGCAACCACTTTTCCTCCTTTGGAGCTTAAGTGGACACCATGGGCATGAAGATGGATCACATCTCCTGGCATAGCAGGGCGACGAAATTTTGCATGATTTACGCTGAGGAGAACGGCGGTTTTTTCTTTAAAGCCTTTCTGGTGGATAAGAATGCCTCCTGTTTGGGCTAAAGCCTCTAGAATGAGCACTCCAGGCATGATTGGAGCTTCAGGAAAATGCCCCTGAAAAAATTCTTCATTCATTGTAACACACTTGATCGCAACAATCGTATTGCTTTCAAGGTCTAGTTCGATCACGCGATCTACTAGAAGAAAGGGGTAGCGATGAGGCAAAATTTCTCTGATTTCCTTAATATTGAGAACAACGGAAGGCTCAGAAACTTCAGCGCTCATTAGTGTGCCTCCATTGTGAAATTACTGACTAACTCTTTAGCAAACGATGTGTTGGAAAAATGTCCCGATCGAATAGCAATGATATGAGCAATAAACGATTGGCCGACAAGGGATAGATCTCCTAAAAGATCAAGAATTTTGTGGCGCACCATTTCATCGCGATACCGAACACCTTCAGGATTTAGAATGGAATCCCCTTTAATAATCACCGCATTGTCCAATCTCCCCCCCTTGATATTCCCTTTTTCAATCAGGGGAACGACTTCTTCATAAAGGGAAAATGTGCGCGCTGGAGCAATCTCTTCTTTATAGACTTGTTCATTCACATGAACAGTAAAAAATTGAGATTTGAGCAGATCACTGTTCGGATAACTCAGGGTATAACTTATGCGAAATTCTTCAGAGGGAAGGGCCACAAGGTGTACATCTCCTTTAGACCAAAATACAGGAGCTTCTAAATGATGGATTTTTTTCGTGGCACCTTGTGAAATGACTCCAGCTCTCTCAATAAGATCGACAAAAGGCATGGAGCTGCCATCACAACTTGGGATTTCTGGGCCATCGATTTCAATAATCACATTATCAAGATCATAAGCTTTAATTGCTGAAAGAATGTGTTCAACTGTTTGTACTTGAACTTTGTCAGAACCTAAAATCGTACATCTAGGAGTCTCCCGGACATACTCAACACGAGCCGGAAGAAAGGGTTTATCAGGGAGGTCCATCCGCTGGAAAACAATCCCTGTTCCTTCGGGAGCAGGACGCAGTTTAATTTCTGCTTTCATCCCAGTAAAGAGTCCTGTCCCATGCAGGGAAGCGGAGCTTTTTAGTGACCTTTGGTGTTTTCTTGAAGAGGAAAATTCATCAGTGGGAGACATGTAAAAGCCCAGTTTAAAGTGTTGAATCAGAGTGAAAAATATTTCCCCTTAGGTTAATCGGATGGTGTATTTTCATCAAGTGGATTCTCCCTTCGTCTATACTCAAATGGTTTCAAAAAGACGATGCAAACAAGCGATAGGCTCAGGATTAAGCCATCTCCCCAAATTGTGTATAGAGTTGAAAATGTATACAAATCGACAGGAATATAGAGGGCCCCTTTTTCTAGTTCAAATTTTCCATTGGCGTTTTCAAACTTTGCAAGAGTACGTCCTAAACTATCCACACCAGCTGTAATTCCTGTATTACAGGCTCGGACTAAGGGAACCCCATTTTCAATGGCACGGAGTCGACCATGATCAAAGTGTTGTTGGGGAAGTCGCGAAAAAGGATACCAGGCATCATTGGTGACATTCACAAAAAGCTTTGCCCCCTTCTGACGCCCTTCCCTTATCAAATGACTAAAGCACTCTTCATAACAGATAGAGATGCTTAGCGGGCATTTACCTTCCATGACCTTTGCTTCTTTCCCATGAGTAAAAAAGCTCTGAATTCCGTAATGGGCGACGATCGGCTGGAGAAAAGAAAAGGGAAGATATTCTGCCCCAGGCAAAAGAACTCTTTTTTCATAACGTTTAATATGAAGGCTTTGCGGCATGAAGTGAAAAGCAGCATTATAACTGTGCTCTTCATCAAAATCATCCAACCCCATGACAAGTTCTGCACCATAATGATCGGCTATCGCTTGCCCCCAAAAGGCGTTGCTAACAAAAGTCTTTCCCTCTCTTATTTCTGTAAGAGAATCGACTAATAAAGGAGTTAAATCTACATCTCCCCAGGCTCTTTCTAAGATCACTTTTACATATTTATATTCGTAAACAGGGGCATAGGCGCTATAAGGCAAGGCAGCCTCAGGTAGGACAATCAGATCTAAATGTGTAGACGGAAGATTTTCTAAAAAAGTCAAAACATTTGTCCATTGCTCATAGGGTGAAACAAACTGATCCTGACTGTTATAAAAATAAACTTTTTGATCAGGTAGCAGCG
>JAKQGT010000077.1 GCA_029556005.1 Chlamydiota bacterium
AGCGTCACCACAGGGGAAAACCTGGATAAGCTCAAAGCCCTGATGCATAACCAGACCTCCGTCTTTTCTGGCCAATCGGGAGTGGGAAAATCATCCCTCATCAATGCAACCCTAGGGAGCTCTCTTCCTATCGGAGAGATGGTAGAAAAAACCCGCAAAGGATCCCATACAACGACAACCGCTGAACTCATCCCCCTCCAAGACGAAGGATTTTGTGTAGATACTCCCGGGATTAAAAGTTTCGGCGTTTATGACATTAACCCCGAAGAAATTCTCCTCACCTTCCCCGATTTTGCCCCCTTTGCTTCGGAGTGCAAGTTCCCCAACTGCACCCATATCCATGAACCCGATTGCGCCATTAAAGAGGCTCTTGAAACAAAAAAGATCCACCCTCTCCGTTACGCTTCCTACACCACCCTCCTCCAAGAATCTCCTCCAAAGGATTGGGAATAATTCATTATCAATAGCTTATAAAAATTGCAACCTGTGTTGCCAATTTTACATCTTTTTTGGCATAATGAGTATCAAAAATAGATGTCATAGTAGGAGCGCTCCTGATGTACAAAAGATTTTTTACCCCCCCCAAAGGAAGCTATTTTCTTTTTGGTCCTCGAGGAACTGGAAAATCCACATGGTTAAAAATGCATTGCCCTCAGGCGTTATGGATCGATCTTTTGGACCCTGAAACATTTCGATTTCTCTCTACCGGACCGGAAAGATTACAAGGAATGATTGAAAGTAACCCTTCCTGTTTACAGATTGTGATTGATGAAATACAAAAAATTCCCGAACTTTTAGACGTGGTTCATAGCCTCATCGAGGCAAAAAAAAACTATCAGTTTATTTTGACAGGCTCAAGTGCAAGAAAGTTAAAAAAATATGGCGTCAATCTTTTAGGAGGAAGAGCCCTTCTTAGACACATGCCCCCCTTTTTTGCTGCAGAATTAGGAAATAACTTTCAGCTTGAAAAGAACCTTAAGGTTGGCATGTTACCCATTGTTCTAGATGCTGTTGACCCTGAAGAAGTACTGCGTGCTTACGTAGGAATTTATTTAAAAGAAGAGGTCCAAGCAGAAGGGATTGTTCGCAATGTTGGCAACTTTGCCCGTTTTCTAGAAACCATGAGCTTTTCCCATGGAAGCATCATCAATACATCAAATATTTCGCGAGAATGTCAAATTGCCCGTAAAACTTTAGATAGTTACTTACAGATTTTAGAGGACCTTCTTCTATCTTTCCACCTTTCTATCTTTCGAAGAAAATCAAAACGAGATTTAGTCAGCCAAGAGAAGTTTTATTTTTTTGATGTAGGCGTCTACCTCTCAATGCGTCCTAAAAACCTCTATGACATTCCGAGTGAGATTGAAGGGGCAGCACTAGAAGGGCTCGTTGCCCAACATCTAAAAGGCTGGGTCGATGCTCAAAAGGAAAAACATCAGCTCCATTATTGGAGAACACGCTCAAAACTTGAAGTAGATTTCATCGTGTCTGGCCCCAAAACTTTTCTTGCGATTGAAGTCAAAAATGGGAAAGCTGTACATCCCAAAGATCTGCATGGATTACAAGCCTTTATTGATGACTACCCTGAAGCAACACCCCTACTTCTCTATCGTGGAAAGCAAACCTATAAAGAGGGAAAAGTCTCTTGTATCCCTATCGAAACGTTTCTCAAAATGATTCATCCAGAAAATCCCCTCCTTTAATTTGATAGATTACTCAAACCCAGAGTGCTACTTATTTATAACCAGGGTCAGTCCTGAAGTTTGTTGCACCTAGAGATTGAAGCATCGTTAAAACCGGTTGTACAACTGTTGTTTCCCAATTTGCACGATCATCTTTGGGAAAGCTTTTATCCAATTCTACAACATAATCAGGAAAAAGACGTATCCACGTTTGAGTTGTCTTTTGATAACCTACAAAATAGCGCCCAACAAAGGCTTTTTCTTTCATAGACCAATTTGTTGTTGCATTGGTTGCTTCTTGAACCTTTTGTTTAAGCCCCTCAAAGTCTGTATCCAGATCAAACTTATATGCTAAATAAAAACTTGCTGGGCCTCCTACTGATGGTAAAGCCATAAATAACCTCTTTTTTGAAAAACTCATAAAACGGCTAAATTTTAGCATTTTTTATGATTTTTTTCATCTAAATAAAAAATCACTTTGAATTTTTACTCAAAGTGATCTTAGAGATTATTTTAACTTATAAAGAAATGCTTATATCAAAGCGCAAGAACTTGCATAATCTGCAGCACGAAAAGTAATTGCTTTACCACCAAAAGGCCGATCTCCAATATTTAATTTGAAATCTACCTCTGATTCTTCGATTATTTCAAGCTCACGACCAGGAAGTTGTGGTTTATATTCTCCAGGTTCTCCATAAAGTTCTCGAGTCCATCTTAATTGAAGAGCTTTAAAAGCTTGCCCTACAGGAAGACTTTCAAAACCCGCTTGAACACCAGCAGCGCCATTTTTAAAAACAGTGTACCTTCCCAACATGTAAATTTTAGGATTCACCGCTACACCTCTTTCGGCAGCCTCAGCAGCAAGAGAAGTAGAGAAAATAGCGCAGTCTGTATCGGAGTTTCTTGTCCAGGCTTTGAGATCTTTATTAGGGTTTCCTGAGTACCCACTCACGCCAGAGCCTAGAACAGAGACATCCGCGTCAACATATCCATGACCCACTAAAGTATTTGAAACATCGCCCCTAAAATGAGCCCACAATTCAAGACCTTCCATTAAACACTCTCTTGCTAAAGAGAATGTCAAAGGAACTCTCCCATACTGACGATGACCTTCAACAGCAATGATAATCGCAATATGGTTGAACTGTACAGGATCTTTGTACTTCGGACACCGTGGAATACTGCCCTGACCCAATTCGTCAATAACAATGATTTGTAACTCTACAATT
>JAKQGT010000081.1 GCA_029556005.1 Chlamydiota bacterium
AAAGCCACTTTCTCAAAGAGGGGAAAATAAAGGCCACCCTCCTTTTCCACATCATGAGGGGTGGTTGCTCCTACATTATAGATCCACTGACATCTTTCAGCGAGTTCAATCCCTCTTTCTAAAGTCATTTTATCCGTACAAATATTAATGATTGCATCTACTTTTTCATTTCGAGCCCGCTTTAAGATAGCATCCAGTTCTTCAAACACAGGATCACAAGTTAAATGGGCATGGGTATCTAAAAACATGACTTTCCTTGACAAATAGCTTTTTCTAGCTTATCACATTTCTAAATTAAAGACCCTATCCACTCATCGATTTAGTGGGGTAGAGCCAAGCAGGAATAAGCATGGGAACATTTTTTGATGCCTTTGCACAGGCAGATTTTTTTGGGAAGTTAATCTTTTTTGCCCTTTTTATCCTTTCATGTATTTGTTGGGTTTTTCTCATACAAAAATACTTTATGATAAAAAAAATCCAGAGAGATGCCAAGCAGTTTAAAAAGATCGCAGAAAAGCACAAGGACGCTATCCTTAACCTTTCAACACATTGCCGCTCCCCTTTTGGTCATCTCTACTTATCTCTAAAAGAAAAAACCGTTCAAATTTTAGATAAAAACCACTTCTTTTCTTCTGAAACAGGAACCCACAAAAATTACCTGTCGCATAACGATATCGAATTCTTAAGCGCTCACCTGCAAACAGCGATTTCCAAACAAAAAGAAAGAATTGAAAAGAATCTTTTCATTCTTTCTACCACAAAAACACTCGCCCCTTTTTTAGGCCTTTTGGGAACTGTTTGGGGAATACTCGTCTCTTTTGGAGAAATGCAAGCTGGACACTCTGTCTCCTCAAATAGTATCATTCTAGGAGGATTGGCAACAGCCCTAACAACAACAGTCTTAGGACTCCTTATAGCCATTCCAGCACTCATTGCATTCAACTACCTTAAAAACTTAAGCAGGCGCTTTACAACTGACATGTGTGACTTTAGTCACTTTCTTCTCTCAACCATAGAACTCCAATACCGCAAGGTTGATATTTAATGAATCGATGGATCTTTCCTTTAGAGCAAGACTCACAATCTGATGATGATGATGTCAATCTAACACCTCTTATCGATGTGGTCTTTGTCGTTCTCATCATGTTTATCTTAGTGGCCCCTCTTGTAGATCTTGACCGTATTCAACTGGCTCCTGCAGCAGCTGCAAAAAAACCCGATATGGTCTCTTTGCAACAAAATGCCCCCATCAAAATTCATGTCTATGCTGACAATACCATTTGGATAAACGGCTCTCCCATCGAGCTCGAAAATCTCACCAAGCTCCTCAAACAAGCTCATCAAGTCTCCCCTTATACCTCTCCCCAACTTTACCATGATAAATCTGCCTATTTTGGAACCTATCAGTCTGTAAAAAATGCCGTTGAATCGGCAGGATTTGAATCCTTAGATGTCATTCTTAAATCGAGTTAGTCATGAGTCGTCGCCTTGGAATCTTAATTCTCTCTGTAGTCGTCGCTCATCTCGCTTTATTTTTTTTCAACTTTTCTAAACCCAGCCCCCCTCCTCCCAAAAAATCTCTTATCGTTAATACCTATATTCCCCCTCCAACTCCTCCTCCTCCTCCTCCAAGACCTACTCAAAAACCGCAGCACCAAAAAGTCAAACCGGTAATCCATAAACCTTCAACCTCTCAAAGACAAAAAGTTCTAAAAGAATTGGGAGAAACCCTGGCAAAAATCGAGTCTCGACAAGAAGAGATCAAGCAACAAGATCCCCTCACCCTACCCAAGCCGATTGAGACGCTCCAAATCGATCGAGCAGAACAAAAACAAGAAGAGGCCGATTATTTTGTGATTCTTGCCTCTTCCTTGAAAGAAGCTCTTGAACTCCCTGAGTTCGGTAAGGTAAAGTTAGAGTTAACGCTATTAAATACTGGCAAAGTAGAAAAAGTGAGAATCGTGCACTCTGAAAGTGAAAAAAATAGACACTATCTCGAACAGCAGCTTTTATTCTTGCTTCTTCCCCCCTTTACTGAAGAATTAAAAAAAGAGCGAAAACATACATTTGTACTCACTTTTTGCAATGAAAAATCTTAACTCAAGTTGCTGGAATATACTCAAACAACTTGGATTTAGTAGAGGACATTTTGGGTTATACTAGATTTTTTTTCTTTTTCCTGACTCTTCTCCCAATCTTTGCTTCGATAGAAGAAAAAGAGCTCGTGGTTTCTCTTCCCACACGCCACTACCTTACCTCTGTTTACCTCTCCCCTCTCTCTACTCACAGCTCAGAGTTTCCTCTATCTTATCTCGAAAGCTTGCAACAGGTTTTAAAAGACGACTTGAACAGAAATGGGAGTTGTTTTGTTGAAACCTCATTAGAAAATGCTGACTACACTGTACAAATCGAGCTCATCGAAAAAGAGCTCCTTCTCTCTATTACCTCCAAAAGAAATGGTCACAAAAAAACCCTTCCTCTGAAGCCCCTTTCCGGAACTCTCTCTTCCGATCGTCGCTCCATTCACCAATTCAGTGACGGGATAACTGAAATCATAACAGGGGTAAACGGAGTTGCTAGCACACGGATTTTGTATGCAGTACAATTTCCTGAACAAACAAGCGAAGGGATTGTCTGGAAGTCCGAAATTTGGGAATCCGACTATGATGGATGCAATACAAGGCAAGTGACTCAAGAAAAAAGCTATTGCATTACCCCTGTTTTTTTCCCCGCTGAAGGGGAATTTACAAAAAACAAGTTTCTTTATGTCAATTACAAACTGGGGCAACCCAGAATCTATCTAGGATCTTTCGATCGCACGAAAGGAGAACCCTTTGTCTCACTTAGAGGGAATCAGCTCCTTCCCGCTATTTCAAAAAAGTGTGACATGATCGCCTTTATTTCTGATGCAAGTGGGCGTGCAGACCTCTTTGTCCAGCCTTTTAGTCGTCATCATGGTTTGATGGGCAAACCTATTCAAGCTTTTTCTTATCCACGCTCCGTCCAAGCCTCTCCTACTTTTCGTCCAGATGGGAAAAAAATCGCTTTTGTTTCTGACAAGGATGGGACTCCCCGCATTTACTTAATCGATACTCCTTCTCCTGGTAAAAACTCGCGCCCCCATCCCTTATGCATTACAAAAAAGTACAGCCAAAATACCTGTCCCAATTGGTCTCCTGATGGAACTAAATTAGCGTATAGTGCTATGATTGACGGCAGTAGGCAGATCGTGGTATATGATTTTCTAACGCAAGAAGAAATTCCCATCACTACCGGGAAAAGCCATAAAGAAAATCCCAGTTGGGCTCCCGATAGTTTACATATAATATATAATACAGTGGATCCTTCTTCTTCTGAATTATTTTTAATTAATTTGAAACAAAAAGAACCATTACAAATTACCAGTGGGTCTGGAAAAAAACATTATCCGGCGTGGGAGCCGAATTAAATGTGAGGATCACATGAAAAAATACAGTTGGATGCTCATCGGTACAGCCCTTTTACTCTCAGGTTGCCAAAATTCCTCAAATACCGTTTGGGAAGACACTAAAACCATGGGACGCTATATCCATCGAAAAAGTCAGCTTTTATGGAAACAAGATGTCGATTCTCGTATGATCGACTCTGAAGAGGACTTTACAGGACCTCAAGAAGAGGAATACCTTCCCCTCAGAGATGAAGATCTTAAAACGCAGTTTGCCGATTTAAGCATCCCCCAACCTAAAGAGATCCCAGGAGGTATTGGAAGTACAATCCCCAGCATCGAGCATTTTGTAAAGCCAACCTCCCATCTCGCAACCCTCTTTAAAAACATCCATTTCAATACAGATGAACACGTCCTCCGCTCTAAAGAGTATTACCAAGTAGTCGCAAACATCGCAGAACACATGAAGAAAAACCCCAACCTCTATGTTTTTGTATCAGGTCACTGTGATGAAAGAGCTTCAGAAGCCTATAATCTCGCTCTTGGGACACGCCGCGCAAACACCATACGGAATTTACTTGTTAAGCGTGGGGTCAATCCCAACCACATCTACACTATTTCCTTTGGGAAAGAAATGCCCGATGATTTAGGGCATACACCCGAAGCTTGGGCAAAAAACCGTCGTGTCGAATTTAAGATCTTTGAAAAAAAAGGAACTAAATGAAAAAACTCCTGATCTTTCCTTTAATTCTCTTAACCGGTTGCGCTTCCATTGGCTCTTCCAAAAGCGAAAAGCATCAAATGGAACTCAGCCTCCATAAAGTGCGTACTGAAGTCGAAGATATTAAACACGACCTCAATACCTACGAAATCGAACACCACGTTTTGGAAGGAAAACTCATCGACCAAGAGCAAACCATTAGTGCGTTAAAAGGGCAAGTCGCAGAACTTAAATCGGGCAAACTGGAATCTTTTTTACAAGAATTGCAAAACCTAGAAAAAAAACTGCAACAACTTTCCAAAAAACAGGAAAAAATTGTCTCCGATATCCGTCAGCTCAGCTCTCATGCGAATGACACAACAACGGCCCTTTCCCAATATAAAGATAAAATTGCTCAATTTGAAAAGTCTATCGCCTCTCAAACGGCGCAAATCAAAGAACTCGTCAAACTTAAAGAAGGTGTTACAAAACTTACGCAATGGGAAAACCCTAAAACTTATTCTGTAAAAGCCGGAGATTCTTTAGAAAAAATTGCTCGCGAAAACAAAACAACAGTAGAAGAATTAAAAAAGCTCAATCAAATGACGACTGATCTAATCGTCATCGACCAGCTAATAACCTTACCATAGAAAAAAATTGGATCGATCCGTTAGTATCGGACAGTATATGCAAATAACTTCAAAAGTTGGATTTTCGGTTGCGCCAAAACAAATTTTTGAAATTGTTTGAGTATAAATGTAACATTTAAGAGGACAACAGAATGGCACAAAAAAAGAGAATCCTCCTCATTGAAGATGAAGAAGATATTGCAGCACTCATTAAACTTCAGGCGGAACTCTCCGGATATAAGCTCCATGTTGAAGTGGATGGAATCAATGGATTTCGTGCTATTGAACGGGAAAAACCCGATCTTGTGATCGTTGATGTTATGCTTCCAGGACAAAACGGATTAGATGTTTGTCGGAAAATGAAAAGTAGTGCAGAGCTTAAAAATATCCCCGTCATCATTTTAAGTGCAAAAAGTGAAGAAATTGATATTTGTTTAGGTTTAGAATTAGGTGCTGATGATTACATCGGCAAACCCTTCTCTTCAAAAGTGCTATTCTCAAAAGTTAAGGCTGTCCTCCGAAGAGGAAAGGAACCGGAGAAATCCGTTAAAACCGTTGCATTTGGAGATTTTACTCTAGACATTAGTCGCTACCTTTTAAAGAAAAAAAATGATCCTGTCACCATCACCCTTTCCGAGTTTGGAATTCTAAAAAGATTGCTGATGAATCGTGGGAAAGTGCTCACGCGTAACCAACTTCTCGATGATATCCATAATGATGATGCCTTTATTGTAGACCGGAATATCGACGTGCATATTGCCGCTCTCAGAAAAAAATTAGGTCCTAACTTTGATTGGATTGAAACCGTTCGGGGTGTGGGCTACCGTTTGCGTGATGAGCCTATTCCTGTAAAAAAGTGAATCTCACCCACCGTCGTTCTTTTCGAGCCATCCTATCGGTTATTTTTTTAGATAACTTAGGGCTAACGGTTGTTTATCCCCTATTTACTCCTCTTGTGCTCATGCCTGTTTTCACCCTTCTTCCTGAGCACTCCCCCCTTTCCTTCCGTATTATTCTCTTAGGGATTCTCATTGCTGTCTTTCCCTTCGCTCAGTTTATTGCAGGTCCTTTTATTGGACACCTCGCAGACATAAAAGGGAGAAAATTTACCTTTACTTTAGCTCTCATTGGAGAGGCAATCGGATTTATCATCACAGGATTGGCCATCCAGTTCATGAGTTATCCCTTTTTAATACTGGGAAGGATTGTTTCAGGTTTTTGTGCAGGAAATATGACCCTTTGCCTCTCTGCCATCTCTGATATGAGTCCCGAAGTCAAACAGCGGTCTCGGAATTTTGGGATCGTTGCCAGTGTCGCAGGAATCAGTTTTGTTGTCGCCATTGTCATTGGAGGCACCCTTTCAAACACTACCATAAATCGTTTCTTTAACTCTGCGATCCCCTTTTGGGCCATCACCGCACTTTGTCTCATCAACGTGGGGATCATCCGCAGCTACTTTACAGAAACGCTGCTTCTCAAACAAGAGGCTTCTCACTCCCTTAAAAGGGCAGTAACACAAATAAGCACGATCTTCAAAACAAGTGACTTAAAATTTCTTTACCCCCTTTTTTTCTTTTTTATGCTTGGCTGGATCATCACCCTTCAATTCCTCTCCAGCTTTCTCATCGAGCATTTTGTGGGTACCAAATGGACCATTACCATCACTTTTATCAGCATTGGCCTAGCTTGGTGCATTGGAAATATGGGTGTTAACAGGCTATTAGTCCCTTTCTTAAAGCCCAAACCCCTACTTTTTCTTGCTTTACTAGGATCGACTTTCTTTCTCTTTGTTGCTTCAGAAGCCCACAATTTTCTTCTTTTCTTTCATTTCATGCTCTTTGGAGGGCTTTTTGCATCCCTTGCATGGACCCATTGTCTTTCCCTCATATCTATCAGTGCCCCCGAGAACTTGCAAGGCAAGATCTTAGGATTAAACCAATCGGTTGCAACCCTTTCGATGGCTTTAGCCCCCCTATTCGGAGGAATGATCGGCGAGTTTGATATACGCACCATCTACCTTTTTGCAAGTTGTTCTTTGTTAATATCTATAATTATATTAGTTTGCTTTAATTTAAAAAATTTAAAAAATCATTTTTAAAT
>JAKQGT010000083.1 GCA_029556005.1 Chlamydiota bacterium
CATCTTTTTAAAGAGGGTGCGTACAGCGAGATTCGAGCCCTCGTCCATAGTGAAGCGGGTGCGCATCCAGTCACAGGAAGAGCCAAGACGTTTGAGTTGGTCAATGATCCTCCCTTCGTGGGCTTCTTTCCATTTCCAAACATGCTCTAGAAAGGTTTCGCGATCAAAATCGCACCGACGCTTGCCCGTTTTAGCTATGAGGTCGCGCTCTACTACGGTTTGAGTCGAAATGCCGGCATGGTCAGTTCCAGGCATCCAGAGAACTTCATATCCCTCCATCCGTTTCCAGCGGATGAGGACATCTTGGAGAGTGCCAACAAGGGCATGCCCCATATGCAAAATACCGGTTACATTAGGAGGGGGGAGGACAATGCAATAGGGGGGCTTATCCGAGAGGGGATCAGCATGAAAAAAGCCTTTACGTTCCCAGAAATAGTACCATTTCTCTTCTACAATGTCTGGGTTATAAGCTTTAGGTAGTTCTTCTTCCATAAGTTACTTGAGTATAGCTGGACTTTAAATGAAATTCAAAGGGATTTGTGACTTAGAAAATTCTTTTTCAAGCATTTTTTCGTATTCAGCTGCTTTGCGAGGTTTTTTTAAGCAATGGTGGTAGAGAGTAAGTTGACGGTAAAGTTCAATTTTCTCCCAAAAGAAAGCTTCCTTAAACCATCCTGACTTCAGGTCAATATTTCCTTTAAGGAAGTGACCCAGGAGGGTAGGTGTTTGGGGAAAAGGAGTTTCGATAAAACTTTCAAAATGTTCGAGAGCTGCTTTTTCCCCTCGAGTCGCAGCAAGATAACACCCTTGGAGCATATGGAAGGGGTGACTGGTATTGCTCCAATCTTCTAACTCCAAAAGACGGTGGGCTTCTCCATTTTTTCCTGCGAGAAGAAAGGTCCAGATTTTTATGCAACTCCGAAAGTCTCCTTTATCGAGATAAGGAATCAGTTTGGGGGCTTCTTTGATCGTGAGCCCTTTTTTTAAGAGAGGGATCAAATACTTCAAAGGGGCATTTGCAATGAGGAGGTCTAATTTGTCGGTGAGGGGAGAATCGCTCATGAGGATCTCAAAACGATTTTTAAGGAGGAGAAACTCGGGATCACTTTCGTTTTTGAATTTAATGTTGAGGATGAAGTCGACAAGTCGGGGATAGCCGAGGGCGATCAAGGATAAAAAGGCATTCTCTAGGAGCTTGAAGCGCTCTTTATAATCTTTGGGGATTTCTAAGGAAAGTTCATAGAGGCTTGTCGGACGGGCAAGCCAAAAGGCAATTTGAATAGAGAGATAGATTTGTTCGAGTTTTTCTTTGGGAAAGTTTGTCGGGGCTTCAATAAAGGGGAGATCTTCCCAACTATTGCGCAAGTTTTGGATGAACACTTGCGCTTCTTGTCTTTCATAAATGGTCGGGAGTTGGCGGATCGTCAGAAGGGCAAAAGTGTAAGCGCCTACCCGATCTTTTTGTGCAGTTTCATGGAGCCTGAACATGATGTGTTCTTTAATCACATGGGTGAGAGGATGTCTAGGATACATCCGAATGGCGAGTTCTAAACATTTTGTCTCTTCATCCAAGTTTTTTTCCGCACGATAAACGAGAGATTTTCCCAGATATTCCAAGGGAGCTCCCGCGGTTTTATGGAGCTTTTCAAACTCTTCAAGAGCTTTTGTGAAGGTTTCTTTGGCTTTCTTCTTTTGGGTTTTCGCCATTTCTATCAAGGTGATTCCAGCCCTAAATGTCGCTTCTCTCCCCTCAGCACGTCCTTTAAAAGAGGTAGCAATCCGACGGTATTCACTCAAGGCTTTGGGATAGTCTTTAATCATTAAAAAAGCGTCGGGGACAGAAAGACAATTCACTTGAACATTTTGACTTCCGATAAGGAGGGTAATGGGGCTGATATGGAAATTTGCATCGCGGAAAAGGAGACCAAATTGTCCCCCCACAACAGGGATATGGCTGATGTAATGGATGATCAATTCTCCGTTGATATAAAAACGGAAGCTATTGTCTTGTCTTTCTGCAGTAAGGGCATACTCTCGATCGGCTTCTAAATAGACATGGTCTGTACTCGTCACTTCGACATTCGAACGCAAGAATTTACAGCCAGGATGTTGTTTCGATCCCACCCAAAAAAGGTACCCACTCTCTAAGCTATCTCGTTCACTCTTTTCGGGAACGCATAAAAGAAAGCCAATGCCGCGGCACTCCGAACTGAGCTTTACGGTGACGGAGACTTGAATATTTCCCGAATAAGCCTCTTTAGAGAGCATGAGCATGACCCACTCCATCACTCCCGCATACCGAGAAATCGCCATATGTTTAGCCAAGAGAATGTTTTCTTGAAACTCCCAGTCAGCGGCGCGGTCGATATGAAAGTGATTCGACACCGTCCATTCAGGCTCTCCTCGGATGTAGGATTGGATGTCCTGGATGATTTCTTGTACGCTTCTATAGCGCCTCGAAGGAGCATCCAAACATTTCATCACGATGCGGGAAAGATGGGGAGTGATCTCTCTTTCTGGAGCCACAATCTGTGGGTCTAAAACACGTTCGGGTCCTTTTTCACTCAGCTGTTCTTTCCACTCTCTGATATCTTTCGGACGATCAAAGGCTTCTTCGAGCGTAAGCATGAAATAGAGGGTAGCCCCTAGAGAAAAAATGTCTGACT
Source organism: Chlamydiota bacterium (assembly GCA_029556005.1). Taxonomy (GTDB): domain Bacteria; phylum Chlamydiota; class Chlamydiia; order Chlamydiales; family Simkaniaceae; genus JAAKFF01. The sequence goes on from JAKQGT010000083.1 coordinate 2,667, forward strand.
GAATACTGGGCATTTTCTCAAAAGCGAGCTCGGTAGCCATATAGTCTACTGTTCCCATGGGGCTTTCAGGAAAGGTCAAGCGTTTGTCGGGAAACTCACCCTTATTTTGGAAGTAGACCTCATACTCTTCCATGGTATCAATGGCTGTAGCGGTCCCCCAATCTAGAATCACCACTTGGGTAAAATTTCTAACCATAATATTACCAGGCTTAATATCGCGGTGAAGGTAGCCCCGCTCATGGGCATGGTGAATCGCCTGGCAAATGTTTAAAAACATGAGCATCAAGGCATAGACAGAAGAACCCGTCATGTGGGGTTCAAGACCATTATCTCTGGCATATTTGGTTTTAACCAGAATTTCATGAAGCGTTTCCCCTTCAATGTAGGGCATTGTGTAAAAGATTTGGCGCGGTTCTATGTGAAGAGAATAGACAGGAATAATAGAGGGGTGGGATAGGTGGGCTGTAATTTTAGCCTCAGCAAGGAAGCGGTTGTAACTATGAGGAGAGTCAAAAGAGTGTTCTTGCAGGCGTTTGAGGGCGACTCTGCGTTGGCAGTTGGGATCTTCTGCTAAAAAAACCTCTCCCATACCTCCAGCTCCCACCCACTTGAGGAGCTTATACTTCCCTAAGTTCATGGGAAATTGGTATTCAGGCATTTTTTTTTGGTCGTCCATGGAATGAGCTCTCAAGTGATAAAGTCTAAAGGATGTTCATATTCTGCAAACAGTTTATCCACCATTTTTTCACACTCAGTGGCTTTGCGGGGCTTGTTGAGGCAGGTATAATAGAGCGCGAGCTGGCGATAGAGTTGAACTTTTTCCCATAAAAAAGCCTGATTAAACCAGGGAAATTTCAAGTCGATATTCTTTTTAAGAAAGTGTCCCAAAAGGGTAGTTGTTGGAGGAAAAGCACTTTCAATCAAAGGATCAAAATGGGATAAGGAGGCCCCTTCTCCTTGAGTGCTGGCAAGATAGCATCCCTGAAGGATGTAAAAGGGGGAGTGGGGATTGGATACATCCTGAGTCTTGAGTTTTTTGAGTGCTTCGGTTGGGTTTCCAGTCAAGAGCAAGGCCCAAACATATTCCACTTCGAAAGCTGCTGTTTTCTTCAAGATAGGAAGGAGTGCTTCTGCATTTTTAATCGTTAGAGATTGTTCTATGAGAAGAGAGAGGAGCTTAGGGCTTGTATTAGGGAGGAGAAGCTCTAATTTTTCAGGAGTTGAAGAGGGATCCATCAGAATGGTGAACACATTTTTGATCATGAGAAACTCAGGATCGGATTCCTTTGCGCATTTTACGTTCATGAGGAAGTGAATCAGACGGGGATATCTTAAGGCATAGAGAGCAGAAAAAGTATTTTTCAGAAGACGGAAACGTTCTTTTCCCCTTTCTAATATTCCCAACGTGAGTTCATAAAGAACGCTGGGACGCGCTAGATAGAAGGCAAGAATTTGGGGGAGGCTAATTTCAATCTGAAGGTCCTCTTTGAGATTAGAGGGGAGATCTAGGAAGGGGAGCGGTTCCCAACTTTCCGTAAGGTTTTTGATCAAAATTTGTGCCTCTTTTTTCTCATAAACTTTAGGGAGTAAGCGGATGGTCATGAGGATAAAGGTATAGGCAACAACGCGGTTTTTTTGGGCTGATTCATGGAGGCGAAAGGTGATGTGTTCTTCAAGCACATGTTTTAAAGGGTGTGTGGGATACATGCGCAAGGCAAGCTCTAAGCACTTTGTTTCCTCTAGTAGATTGTTTTCAGCTCGATAAACAAGGGATTTTCCTAAATATTCAATGGGAGCGCCCGGGGTGTTGTGGAGCTTTTCAAACTCTTCTTGAGCCTCTTTAAAGTACACCTTGGCTTTGGTGAGAGACTTTTGGTTTTTTCCTTGTTCAATCAGGGTTAATCCTGCACGAAATGTTGCTTCGCGCCCCTCTGACCGCCCTTTAAAAGAGTGGGCGATCCGTCGGTATTCTGCTAAAGCTCTAAGATAGTATTTGTTCATCAAAAAGGCATCGGGGACGGAGAGGCAGTTGACTAAAACATTTTGGCTTCCACTGAGAAGCGTCAGGGGATCCATATCAAAGTCTGTATCTCGGAAAAGGAGACCAAAATGTCCCCCTACAAGAGGAATGTGGCTGATGTAACTCAGAATGGGTTTTTCATCAATGAAGAGGCGGAAAATATTATCTTGGCGTTCCAGAGAAATCGTGTAGCATTTTTCAGGTTCGAGAGAGACGTGTTCTAGGTTGATCACTTCGATATTCGAGCGTAAAAGCATACATCCGGGATGTTTTCTGGAGCCGATCCAAACGAGATACCCACTTTCTAACGCTCTCCCTTGTTTTGAGTTAGGAACGCACATCAGAAATCCGAGTCCTAGACAACTTTTCCTCAGCTTAACTTTGGTTTTGATTTGAATATTTCCCGAGTAAGAGTCTTTAGAAAGCATGAGCATGACCCATTCCGTCATTCCGGCATAGCGAGAGATTGCCATTTGCTTTGAAAGTAAGACATTCTCCTGAAACTGCCAGTCACTTGCACAATCGATCTCGAAATCTCTAGTGGGGATCCATTCAGGGCGTCCTTGGATATACTGTTGTAGTTCTAAAATGATCTCGTTGACA
>JAKQGT010000119.1 GCA_029556005.1 Chlamydiota bacterium
AGACATCCAAGGAAAAATCATGGGGATCTCTCAATCCTCTCAATCGGTAGGATTCATTCTTGCTACCTTAGTTGGAGGGTTTATTGCCGCTACAACGATACATGTCATTTATCCCCTCACAGCAGCTTTTCTCTGTATCAGTTGGATTCTCATTTTTGCTAGGCATTTGATGCAAAAAAAAACCACTCCTACAACGTAGGAGTGGTTTTTAACGAATCTTCAAGAGAACAAGACTAGTTTGTGGCAACTTTTTTCTTGCTTACAAACTCAATTACATCGCCAACTGTCTTCAGTTGCTCTGCATCGCCTTCAGAAATCTCAAGTCCAAATCTCTCTTCGAAAGTCATGATTAGCTCTGTTAAATCTAAAGAGTCAGCGTTTAGATCCTCAACAAAAGATTTTTCAGCTGAAACATCGTCTTTATCCACACCGAGCTGCTCTACAATGATATCCGTAACTTCCTGTTCTACTGACATAGGTCTGTTTTTCCTTGTTTAAACATGTTTAAATTCAGTTTTTAAGCAATCATACCACCATCAACAGTCAGCACCTGTCCTGTAATGTAATCAGACATTCCAGATGCTAAAAAGACCGCTGCGTGTGCGATTTCTTTAGGGTCCCCAAGGCGTCCCATGGGAACTTTTTTCAAAATTCCTTCTTTTTGCTCATCGGTTAAAACCTGAGTCATCGGCGTCTCAAAGAAACCGGGAGCAATACAATTGACATTGATGTTACGGGATGCCAGCTCTTTTGCTAGCGACCTAGTAAATCCCACCATGCCTAATTTGGAAGCAGCATAATTAACCTGTCCAGGATTTCCTGTCAAGCCTATGACTGATCCCACATTGATAATTTTTCCATGCCGTGCTTTCATCATGAGGCGCACAAGAGCATGACTTAAATTGTAAACAGACTTCAAATTGGTCTCCATCACACGATCCCAATCCTCCTCATCCATTTTCATGAAAAGTTTGTCCCGGGTAATTCCCGCACAATTGACGAGAATATCCACTCCACCCCATTCACCAACTAAACGGTCAACCGCCGCATTCACCTGATCTTTTTTTGAAACATCTAGGGTTTCAAACCAAACTTTCTGATCAGAGCTCTCTCGAACTTCTTGAATTTTTTCTGTAACTTCCTTTGCACGTTCAACATTCGTTCCCAGAATCGCAACGTGAGCTCCCTGCTCAGCAAAAGTCAATGCAATCTGCTTCCCCAGTCCTGAAGTTCCCCCAGAAATTAATGCACGTTTTCCTTTAAGTAGTCCCATGAGTAACCTCTTGTCGTTCTAAGACTTTCCCTAGTTCTTCTAAGTCTTCCACCTTTTCAACTGAATAGGTCGCCCCCTTCACACCGATCTTTTTATTCATTCCAGTGAGCGTCTTCCCACATCCGATTTCGATATAAAGCTCTACTCCCTCTTCTTCCATCTTGCGAATGCCTCGTTCCCAGTAGACAGAGGAAATAACCTGATCGATCAAATAGCCTCGAATCGCACTTTCCCCTTCAACAAAATCCCCTGGAACATTCATCACTAAAGAGATCTCACTGGGGTAAAGAGTGAGTGTCTCAATTTTGCTCTTCAACTTTTCCTTAGCCTCTGTCATGAGTCCACTATGAAAAGCTCCAGACACATCAAGAGAAAGAACCCGTTTGGCTCCCCTTTCCTTCAGCTTTTGACTCGCCTCATGAATCCCCTCTAATGTCCCTGAAATCACGACTTGCCCAGGACAATTGAGATTCGCAACCCAAACACCTTCTAGGGAGTCTGTCACTTCCTCAATAGCAGCTAAATCCATCCCCAGGCAAACGGCCATCGTTCCTGGATACCTTGTACAAGCTTCATCCATATAAAGGCCACGCGCTCTAACGAGGTCCATTCCGTCTGTAAACGTGAGCTTTCCTGAAGCTGTGAGTGCGGTATACTCTCCTAAACTTAACCCTGCAGTCACCATCGGAACCAGTTGAGGAAATTGATCGACTAAAACTCTCCAGATCGCAATGCTCACCACATAGATCGCAATTTGACTATTCTTTGTAAGGGTAAGGGTCTCTTGAGGCCCTTCAAAAATAAGTTTTGAAAGAGAGAAACCGAGTTTTTCATCAGCTTCTTTAAACGTTTCGCGCGCTTGGGGAAAGGTCTCTGCAAAGGCTTTTCCCATTCCCACATACTGGGCTCCTTGCCCAGGAAAAATAAAGGCTATTTTTTTATCCATTACCCCTCTCACACGTTAAGGCAGCAGCCCCCCAAGTTAACCCTGCCCCAAAGGCAAAGAGAACGATCCGCTCCCCTTCCTTAACCTCTTTCTCTTTTAAGAGCTCATCGAGAGCAATCCCTACAGAAGAGGCCGATGTATTTCCATATTTATGAATC
>JAKQGT010000161.1 GCA_029556005.1 Chlamydiota bacterium
AACGGGGAGTGCATCGATCTCTTTCCCAGCTCCTTCCTGAATCAGTGCAATGGTTTGGGCTTCGTGATCGAGCTTATCTTTAAAAGCTTTGATAATTTTCTTTTTAGCCGTTTTTTCAATTTGATCGACTGTTAAGTAATCATCATCAAATGCCCCCTCTTCAAAGGTAACGGGAAAGTGGGTCATGAGCCATTCGCTATAGCCCTGAGGATTCCATCCCCCTTCAACGGTTCGAGAGGTAAAGAATTGTCCTGCCATTTGACTTGTAATATTTACAAGGACCTCTTCAGCAATGCAGATCGAATCCTCTTCTTGGAGGACATCATTCCGGAAAGCATACACTTCCTGACGTTGCTTATTCATCACATCGTCATATTGGAGGGTGTGTTTGCGAATAGAGTAGTTGCGTTGTTCGACCCGTTTTTGAGCTGTTTCAATCGAGCGGTTAAGCACTTTTGCCGAGATGGGTTCTCCTTCTGGGGGACGAAAACGTTGGAGGAACGAGGTGAGTTTTGGAGAGGCAAAGAGGCGCATGAGTTGATCTTCAAAAGAGACATAGAATTTAGAGGTTCCGGGATCCCCTTGACGTGCACAACGTCCGCGGAGCTGTCTATCAATCCGGCGTGATTGGTGGCGTGTTGTTCCAATAACATGCAGTCCCCCTGCTTGTGCAACACCTTCTCCAAGCTTAATATCCGTTCCGCGTCCTGCCATGTTTGTAGCCACAGTAATGGCCCCTTTTTGTCCGGCAAGGGCGATAATTTCTGCTTCTTTTGCGTGATTTTTTGCGTTGAGAATCGTGTGTTCTAATTTGTTTTGTTTGAGGATACGGGCCAGTTTCTCTGAAATTTCAACCGATTCCGTTCCAATCAGAATGGGACGCCCTTGACCATGGATCTCTATGATATCTTTGAGGATGGCGTTGTATTTTTCCCGCTCGGTCATATAAATTTCATCATCGGAATCTTTTCGCTGACACTTTTTATGAGTAGGAATGTCTAAGACATCGATTTTGTAGATTTCTTTAAATTCATTGGCCTCTGTCATCGCCGTTCCCGTCATCCCAGCGAGCTTATCGTACATGCGGAAGTAGTTTTGCAGGGTGATCGTCGCATAGGTTTGGGTTTCTTGTTGAATGGGAACCGATTCTTTAGCTTCAATGGACTGATGGAGACCATCGGAGAAACGCCGTCCTGGTTGGGGGCGTCCGGTGTTTTCATCGATGATGACAATCTTTTGATCTTGCACGATATAGTCGACATCTTTTTCCATTAAAAGATGAGCGCGGAAGAGTTGACGCAAGTTATGAGAGCGTTCTTTGCGGCGTCCATCCTCTTCTCGAAGGGCAATTTTCTTCTCCATTTTTTCTTGATCATCGAGGGCTGGATTTTCATCGATTTTGGCATATTCATACCCTAGATCTAGCATCACAAAGTCATCTTGAGTCCCGCTCTTCTCTCCAATCCAAGCTTGAATCCCTTTATCAGTCAGTTCATATTCATTGGCCCTTTCGTCTACGATGATATAGAGCTCAGAGAGCATTTCGTGTCGCTCATCTTTATTAGGCTCTGCATAAAAGTAGGTTTCCCACTTTTCCATTTCAGCGCGTAGATCGGGATTTTCTTTGAGCCGTTTAAGGATTTTATTTTGTGGGGTTCCTTTCCCTACAAGCCAAAGCTTGCGAAAAGCTTCTTCCTTTTCTTTGCCCTCTTCTTTCGAGAGCTTTTCTTGTTCTCCTTCTTCATTGAGAAGGCCCAATTTTTCCAGAATCTTACGCCCCTCTGAAGCGAGTTTATTGCACAGATCGCGTTGCTTAAGAACGATGTTAGAGACAGGGCCTTTGAGTGCATCGTACATCTGGCGGGATTGTGAGGAAGGACCCGAAATAATCAAGGGAGTGCGGGCTTCATCAATGAGAATGGAGTCGACTTCATCGATAATGGCAAAATAATGCCCTCTTTGACACTGTTCTTCAGGAGAGCGTGCCATAGAATTATCGCGGAGGTAATCAAATCCAAATTCTGAAGCTGTTCCATAAACGATATCTGCAGCGTAAATCTCTTTGCGTTCATGCGGAGGAGTTTGATTCACTAAGGCTTTAACCGTAAGACCGAGATAGCGGAAAATTTCTCCAATCCATTCACAGTCACGATTAGCTAAATAATCATTCACAGTGACTAAGTGCGTGGGTTTTCCTGTAAGGGCATTCAAGAAAAGGGGCATCGAAGCGGTGAGAGTCTTTCCCTCTCCCGTCATCATTTCAGCAATCGATCCGTGATGCATAGCAATCGCACCGATGAGCTGGACATCATAAGGGACCATGTCCCATTTCTGATTATATCCCGAGACATGGATGTCGGTGCCGAGAAGGCGACGGCAAGTATTTTTTACGAGGGCATAAGCTTCTGGAAGAAGGTCATCAACAGTTTCTCCGCCTTCTAAGCGCGCACGAAACGCACCCACTTTCTCTTTGATTTCGTCATCTGAAAGCGATTGGTAGTCTTTTTCAATTGCATTAATCTGCTTAACAATTTTCTGATACTGTTTGACCTGACGGCTTTGCGCCGTTCCAAAAATTTTCTTGAGCAGTCCGAACATTGTGACCCTTTTAAATTTCTTGCTTGTCCAATTATAGCCTAAAAGTGATTTTACGTGCTATGTTTGACCTATGTCTGAAATTGTTTACAGAGATCGAGAATCAGGGGAGCAGAAAAAAGAAAAAGTTTATGGTAAATTTTTTCTTGAAGCTGTCTATGGAACAAGTCTCCTGTCAAAGCTCTTTTCTCTGATCGCTCTTCCTCTGATTTCTAACATTCCTTTTTTTTCTAAACTCTATGGGAAAAGACAAAAATCTCTTAAGAGCCGGGGAAAAGTGCGTCCGTTTATCGAAAATTTTCATGTGGATACCCAGGAATTTACAGAGTCCCCGGAATCATTTCAATCGTTTAACGATTTTTTCATCCGCAAGCTGAAACCAGAAGTGCGCCCCCTGGCTCCAGGGGACGAAGTGGCGGTTCTTCCCGCAGATGGAAGGTATTTAGTTTACCCCGATATCAGCGTGGTAGAGGGTTTTTATGTGAAAGAGAAGAAGTTTGATCTTCACCGCTTAATTCAAGATGAATTTTTGTTTGAGCTCTATAAGCGGGGCAGCATGGTCATTGCAAGGCTCTGTCCAACGGATTATCATCGCTTTCACTTCCCTTGTGCTTGCCTCCCCTCTAAAGCTAAGCTTATCAATGGTCCCCTTTATTCTGTGAATCCTATTGCTCTTAGGGAGCACATCAGCATTCTTAATGAAAATAAACGGATGTTGACGCAATTAGAAACGCAGCGCTTTGGAAAAATCCTTTATATCGAAGTGGGAGCCACTTTTGTCGGTTCGATTAAACAGACGTATCAACCCCAAACTCCCCAGGTAAAAGGGGGAGAAAAAGGGTATTTTGAATTTGGCGGGTCGTGTTTGATCTTACTATTTCAGCCCAACAAGATTCTCTTTGATCAAGATTTAGTCGACGCATCTTTAGAATTTGTCGAAACCAAAGCTAAGTTTGGCTCTTCTCTAGGACGCTGCAGATAGGGCAGTTTTCGATTTTATGGCCTCTGGCGGGGCAATACTTTCTTCCGAAATAGATGATTTGTAGATGGAGTTTAATCCAGGAAGCTTTAGGGAAAAGAGCTTTGAGATCTTTTTCTGTTTGTTTAACCGTTTTTCCTGAGGAGAGTCCCCACCGTTTAGCGCAGCGGTGAATATGGGTATCGATGGGGAAAGCAGGTTCCTTGAAGGCTTGTGCCATGACAACGGAAGCGGTTTTATGTCCCACTCCTGGGAGTTTTTCTAAGGCTTCCCAATCTTTCGGAACCTTTCCCCCATAGTCTTCCACAAGAATCTTCGATAAGTTTTTTATTGCTTTTGACTTTGCCGGAGAAAGACCACACGGTTTGATGATCGATTGAATGGTACTTTGAGGAAGGGCGGCCATTTTTTCTGGTGTGGAAGCCTTAGCAAAGAGCTTGGGGGTGATTTCATTGACCTTTTTATCCGTGCAGCGGGCAGATAAAACGACAGCGATGAGTAACGTATAAGCATTCTTATGCTTTAGAGGAATTTTAGGCCTGGGAAAAAGCTTGTCTAAGATTCGCTTAACAGTGCGTGCGCGTGCATTCATAGGATAAAATCACTTCCCTACACAGAATTTGGAGAAGATAGCGCTTAGGACCTCTTCAGTGATGTTCATGCCGATAATGGTTCCCAGCTCTTTGAGCGCTAAGCGCATGTCTGACACCAGAAATTCGGGGGAGATAGAAGTTGAGAGTCCTTGGATAACGGTTGTGAGAGCTTTGATGGAGGCTCCAAGGGCCTGGTAGTGACGTTCGTTAGTGAGGATGACTTCTTCCTTTGAAGGGGGGTCCTCATGCCAAACCACCCGGTGGATGGCTTCTTTGAGAGAGGCGATGCCGAGCCCC
>JAKQGT010000174.1 GCA_029556005.1 Chlamydiota bacterium
CTTCGACAACCCGCAAGGGGTTGCCTGCATCGGATGCCTAGAACTTCTCTCATAGAGAGACCTCTTTCAACTTATTTTAATTGATGACACGCCCTAATCAAAAAAGACAAAAAAATTTTAATTCAGAAACAGTCTCTAACACCTACCCTCTCTTTATAAAGAGGGGGGAAAAGGCAATTTTATGAACAACTATTTTGGGTTTAATATTATTAAGCTTAATCGAAGATAATAGAAACCTTGCTCTCCCTTGATAAAATCACTCAAACAACTTTAAATGAATGTGTTAAAGAAAACCCAACACTCCTTTATAAAAATTTTACTTTACTTCAATTTATAAAATGCGATCCTGTTGCTTCAAAAGTTATCAACAAGTTTTCCACATATCCACTTTGCGCTAGCGTGAATAGAACAATTTTCATAGAATATTTCCAATGAAACAGTATCGACTCAAAAAGTCCTTAGGTGTCTTTAGACATGTTTTGAAGCTTTATCGTAGAAAGCAAAAACACCTAGAGGAAATGCACAAGCAAGAGATTGTAACTACTCTCAATCACTTGCAAGAAGAGATCCTTAATCGGGATCGCGAGCGCGCTCATGAGTATGCAAAACAAGCAGAAACTCAATGTCTCACCCATCTCAAAAAAACTCCTTTTGAAAAGGGGCGCGATTTTGTAGTTGGCTTGGTGTTTGCTCTCCTAGTCGCTGTAGTCATTCGGACGGTCTGGTTTGAATTTTATGAAATTCCGACGGGTTCTATGCGCCCCACTTTTGAAGAGCAAGACCGATTAGTCGTCTCCAAAACAGCTTTTGGAATTAACATCCCCTTACGGCGAGGGCACCTCTACTTCAACCCAGATTTGATCCTCCGTAACGGAATTGTGATTTTTACAGGAGCGGGAATGGATATCAACGATGTCAACACGCTCTATTTTTACCTCTTCCCAGGGAAAAAACAGTACATTAAAAGACTCATGGGAAAACCGGGAGATATCCTCTATTTCTATGGAGGGGAGATCTACGGAATCGATGAGAATGGAAACGATATCCGGAAAAATTTGCAACCCCAAGAGCTTAGCCACATCGATCATGTTCCCTATATTCACTTAAATGGGAAGGTGATCCTCCCTTCAAAACCTGTAAACGGAATCTATGCTCCCGTCACTCTCAAACAGATGAATTTACCCGTAGCAAAACTTTCTCTTACTCCTCTTAATAAAGTTACAGGAGAACTTCTCCCCCCTTTTAATGCCGGTATTAACGATTATTATGACCTTTGGGGATTTAAAAATTATGGCGTTGCAAGACTCCTTACCCGAGGAGAAGTGGACAAATATACAGACACCCCTCTTACTCAACTCGTGGAAGCACCTCTCTACATGGAAATCTTCCACCATCCGAGTGTCCGTTACCCAAAAATTGCCAGAGATCCCCTAGGAAAATTGCAACCCAGTGTCGGCACCTCTTCTTCAGTCATCCCCTTAACAGAAGAGCACCTGAAAACCCTTTTTTCAAATCTTTATACCGCACGCTTTATCGTGAAAGCGGGGAAAGCCTCCCGTTATGGTTCCTCAATGAAAGCGGGGAAAGAGTGTCGTTATTGCCCCGATCTTTCAGGAGTTCCTAATGGTACGTATGAGTTTTACTATGGAAAAGCCTATCAAGTCTTTTTCTCAGGGATCACAAAAGAGCTTCCCCAAGACCACCCGATTTATCAATTTAACCCAGAGCGGATGCAAACCCTCTACAACTTAGGAATTGAGTTTGCCACTTTCTATGCTCCTATGATTAAAGATCAGTACCTTCTCCCCTCACGGTATGTGTACTACCGTCATGGGGATCTCTACGCAATGGGAGCTCCACTCCTAAAAAAAGATGACCCTGTTTTAGTGAATTTTATTGAGCAGGAATACCTAAAACAGCAAAATGCCCCCTCTTATCGCCCCCATTTTCCCTTCGATGATCACGGTGCTCCGCCCCTCGATGAAAAGGGAAAAATCCAGAAAGACTTTCTTGTTCAGTATGGGCTTACGATTCCTCCCAACTACTATCTCGCATTGGGTGATAATTATGCCATGAGCGCAGATAGTCGTGACTTTGGCTTTGTGCCCCAAGAAAATATCCGGGGAGCTCCCACTTTTATCTTTTGGCCTCCCGGCAAGCGCTTTGGACTTCCCCCTCAAGCGCCTTACCCCTTCCTCAATTCTCCCCGCTCCCTGATCTGGTGTTTAGCCCTTATTGCCCTCATCGCCTGGTATGCTCACTACCGCAAACATCATAAACTTCCCCTCAAGATCGAATAATGCATTCCCCAGTAAAGCGCTCCTTTTTCACACGCTTAGCCCTCGTCTGGATGCATCTTGCGAATGAGCCTTTTATTGCCCTCTACACCCTCCTCCTCTTCATTTTAAGAAAAGATTTAAATGCCACCATCTTCCAAATTTCTGTCTTTGCCACTTTGCGCCCTGTTATTTCGGTTTTTTCCTTTTATTGGAGCTCCAATCTTCTCAGACAACGTAATAAACTTCTTTCCAATCTGATGGGGGCCTGGGTCTTAGCCCGGATTCCCTTTCTGTGTCTCCCCTTCATTAGCAATGTTTGGTATTTGATTTTTGCTGCAGGGATTTACCAGCTATTTTCCCGGGCTAGCATTCCCTCAATGATGGAAATCTTAAAGCTCAATTTAGAGAAGAAGCCCCGCGAAAAACTTTTTTCTCGTCTTTACGTCATCAGTTTTATTGAAAGTATCGTCCTCGGGCTTTTTGTAGGAAAACTCCTCGATATGCATGAAGGAGCTTGGATGGTACTCTTTTTTGTAGCAGCGATCCTCTCCCTGACAAGCATCATTATCCAGATGCGTATTCCCCTTCCTCCCCTCAAAGCCGATGAAAATGCCTTACCTGTTACCACCAACCGTCTCTTGCAGCCCCTTAAAGATTGCATCCATCTCATGCGCTCACGTCCCGATTTTGCCCGCTTTCAATGGGGATTTATGGTCGGAGGCTTTGGATTGATGTTTATCACCCCTGCGGTCAATATCTATTACGCTGACATCTTAAATCTCACTCATGATGATCTAGCCATTGCTCGCTACATCTGGATGGGAATCGGAGTCGTTCTCTCTTCCTTTTTATGGAGGAGAGGACTTGATAAAATCCCCCTGAACCGCATGACTGCTTTTATCATTTTAGGATTCAGCCTATTTCCCTTTGCCCTCCTTTTTGCAGGGATCAGCCTATTTTGGGTGAATGTTGCTTTCCTTTTTTATGGAATCGCACAAGCAGGAAGTCATCTGGTTTGGAACCTTTCAGGGACCCTTTTTGCCAAAAATGAGGACAGCTCAAAATTTTCAGGAGTCAACATCTTAATGGTAGGTCTCCGAGGCATCGTTGCCCCCGTTTTAGGAGCCTTTTTCTGTGATCTATTTAACCCCTTTCCGACTCTAGTGACAGGGATGTTGATCTGCCTTTTGGGAGCCTTTCTAATGCTACGGCCGGCTCCAAAAGAGTTACCCGCTTTGCATCCGCATCGAGCTCCACTAGGGAATTAAGAGGAAGGGTGACTTGATCGGCAATATGCCCTGTAGGAAAGTCCCTTAGAACAGGAAAAGGGGCCCCTTTAAAGAAATGGTGTAAAACCGCATCTATTTCCCAGTCCCCTTCCTTACCAGGCTTGCACTTTTCCCAAGATCCCAGAATCACCCCTGCAACCTCATCAAAAAGGGCGGCTTGCTCCATCTGCACTAAAAAACGATCGATCCGATATGCATACTCATCAACATCTTCCAAAACCAAGATTTTTCCCTGTGTTTCCACCTCCCAAGGAGTTCCCACATGAGAGGCTAATAAGGCTAAATTCCCTCCCGTAAGACCCCCTTTTGCCTGTCCCGATACTAAAGTCTCTCCATAAGCCCACTCTTTTTCCATCCCACTCAGCGTTTCCCAGAGTTCTTTTTCTGCAAAGGGGCTCCTATTTTTTTCCGTGAGAAAAGAGGCAACCGGACCTAAAAAAGTCGTTAAACCGGCAAGTTGCGTGAAAGCGACATGCAAAGCAGTGATATCACTCATCCCAATAAAAATCTTAGGGTTTTGGCGTATCACTTCATAATCGAGAAGGTTCAAGATCCGACCACACCCATACCCTCCCCGCATACACCACACACCCTTCACCTCGGGATCAACAAATGCTTCCATCAGGGATCGGGAGCGCTCTTCATCTGTTCCCGCAAAATTACTGAGCTTGCTAAAGGCATTGGCAGCGACTTTGACACCAAACCCCCGCTCTTCAAGAGCTGCGACTATTTGATCTACCCCTGTTACCCAAGAAGCGGGTGCAACAAGGGCTATGGTATCTCCTGGACATAAGGGGCTAGGCTTTGTCGTGTTCATGTGAAAAGAACCAAATTTCTATTAATTCGGCCACCAAAGTAGCTGAATTTATCAAAATTCTGCTACTTTTTGTTAGCAGGTTTAAGCTTTTTTTAGAGAGATAATGGCCTTTTCTCCGTTGAGATCCCACTCGGTTCCTTCCGTTTTCTGAAAAAGAACCTCTTTGGCCAGTACTTCACCCACGATGTACATTTCATGCTCTTGAAAACATTTTTTAACACGCGGGGTGGTATCTAATCGTAAAATAATGCGATCGGTGACTTCAAACCCTTCATTTCTACGCTGTGTATTCACCTTGTTCACAATCTCGCGCGCTAAACCTTCCATCAAAAGTTCATCATTCAGCGTGGTATCAAGAGCAATTGTAATCGCCCCTTCTGTTGAAGCCACAGTCCCCTCTTTGACCGTCCGCTCAATTAAGACATCTTCTTCTGTGATAGGAAATTTTTCCCCATCAAGGTCGAGCTCAATGGGCCCGTGATCGAGAGCATGAGGAGAAAGATTAAGAAAGGCGGCTTGGACTTTTTTCATGAGAGGCCCTGCCCGTCTTCCGAGTGT
>JAKQGT010000178.1 GCA_029556005.1 Chlamydiota bacterium
AAAAGTTTACTCCCCTCAAGGTCCCATTCCACTCGGTCATAGCATTGAGGGGTATGATACTCACGCTCTTCCTGAAGGGTTCCATTCTCATAGAAACGCCGGTGCTTTCCAACGGGATCCCCCCTTTTGTAACTCCCCTCATCGAGGAGTTTCCCTTCCTTGTTCCACATCCGATCCCACCCCTCTCGAAACCCCTCTTTGAAGAAACACTCTCGTTTCTTTTTTCCATTCGGCCAGAAAAGGATCACCTTCCCTTCTAACCTTCCTCTTTGATACGAGAGGGAACTTTTAAGGGTGCCATCTTCATAATAGTATTCTTGCTTCCCGTGCAAAACACCATTTTTGAAGCGCTCAATGCTGCACAGCTGACCCGATAGATAATATCTTTTGGATTTCCCTTCTTTCCGATTTTTATAAAACCAGGTTTCTGAAAGACAGTTTCCTGTTTCACTATAAAAACGGGAAGGGCCATGCAACAGTCCTAAGAAATAGAAGCACTCCGTTTCTAACTTCCCTCCTGGATAGTAGAGGTGATATTGTCCATGCAATTTCCCCTCTTCTTCGTAATAGGCACGCAAAACCTTTCCGGTATTGTCTTTTTTGACCACCAATCCTTCAGTCGATGACCAATCTTCGGGAATTAAATAGGGAGTAAAGCTCTCCTGAATATGGATTCCTAAATCAGGGTCGCAAATGATCAGTTGCTTATCTTTAAACTGGTAATTTTCGTTCATATTCATTCCTGAAGTTTTCTGTGACCTCTCTGAAAAAAAGAGTCTGTTGTAGTTTCTTCTCTATTTCTGGATGTTGCATGGATTGAACAATTTCTTCTTTTTGTAAAAAGTGTTTCCACACCTCCCAATTAGGAAGGAGGTGGGCTTGATAAAAAATTTCATGATCCAGTTCCACCTCTTGATAAGTCCCCAAGATGTCCAAGCAATGATTGAGGCTCTGATAAATGGTATGGAGCTTCGAAGGAAGGGTGGAAAGATCGAGCAAGGGAACCTGAGCAATAGCTTGATGGACACGTCCTTGCAAATCAGTTGAAGGAGCTTCCATAGAAAGAGGAACATTTTTGATCCCTTCTAGTTCTAGCCCCCCTTCTGAAGCATTTAAAAAGGTGCGCTCCGGATGGGCTTTTGCAAAAGTCTCCAGCCATTTTTTTGCCATCAAAAAATCAGGACGTGTTGTCACTCTATTCCCTAAGCGATCGGTGCAGACAAGGGGGTTTTCACGCAGTTCTTCCATTCCCCCTGCATAGGCTTTTTCTGGAGAGCAGCAAAGATCCATTCCGACAAAGAGGATCGGATCGCAGCCCAGCTGATAGGCGATTTGAGTTGCAAACGTTGCCACATTCCATCCTACATCACAAGGGGAAAGAGGGAGATCCAGCCACTCTTCTAAAGGAAAACTCCCACTTTCACCGATACAAAGCTTAGGACCCTGGCTCTGCATAAAGAGGGGGTGAGAGACTTGGTTTTGATAAAAAAGGGGGACATCAAAGTAAGTTTGCTCAAAAAAACGCTCGCGAGGAGACTCCGGATCTAGGGCTACAGCAAAATGCATCGGTACTCCTGCTCTACTGAGGGGAAGTAGAGCCGATCCCCCCCCAAAAAGGAGCGCTTGATTGCCTAGCGCTTTCAAGGTATCTAGGCTCTTATCTAACGAGGGCCCCGCCCCACAAATCAGGGCAGGAATCTTCGTAAACTTCCCGAAAAGGGCTTCTCCACTGCGCACATTTTGTGAAGCTAGAAGATTCGAAAACACATTCATGAGCTGAGGGATCCCAAAATCTCGATAAAGACAAACCGTGAGCTCTATTCCCAAAACCAGCTCAGCAATCCTTCCTTGCATAGCGGGATTGCCGTGGCATTCCCAAGGGCGGTAGAGATGAGACCAAACAAAGGGTTTCAGCGTCTCTTCAAAAGAGGGGCCGCCGATCACAACTCGGGGGTGTTGCACGATTTTTTCAGCTAAAGCTTGCGAGAGAAACGGATGAAACGCACTCAGATTTTCCTCGATCAAGACCAAGCTTCTCTTCGCATCTGATGTAATCCAATCGAGTGCTTTTTCTATCCATTTCTCATCTCCTATTCCTTCCACATAGAGGATTTCTGCAGTGCTCTTGGGGAAAGGTTCTCTCTTTTTCGGTGATGCAGGGTTTTTTAGGGTTAAGAGTTGGAATGCAAGCAAGGGATTTTTCCCTTCGAGTGCCAGGAGGTTTTTGTCATATACAGGCATTAACAAGTTCCGAATAGGTTGGAAGTCCTTCTTGAATCCTATCTTGATCTCTCCATCCTAAAAAAATGGAGTCTTGATTCGCAAGACAAATAAACGGTGCACCGATATAAGCAT
>JAKQGT010000188.1 GCA_029556005.1 Chlamydiota bacterium
TATCCGTAAAATGGTGAGTCAAGTGGATGTGGAAGAAGCGGTGCTTTAGCAGGAGAGATTTTAAAACTCGAAACCTCTGAGCAGGTGGACAATCTGCTTAAAGAGAAATATCAAAAAATTGTTTTAGAAATTTCATAATAAAAATTCCTTGTTATTTAGTTATTTCGTTTTATTTAGTATAATAGTGTGAACTATTGATATTAATAAATAAAATGGAAGTACAATGACAGGTCAAAGTATCGGGGATTTAGAGTCCCTATCAAGTCAAAAATTGACTTACCTCTATCTCGATGCTGAAGGTTCATTTCAGCTCGACCATGAGGATTCTTTTCTAGGGGGGTTAAAGCGGATCGTTTTCTCCCTGTTAGGGCAAAGAGATTATAATTTAACCCATCTCCTTCCTGCAGCACGCGGGAAACTCTCTGAAAAAAATATCCAATGTCTTAATGGGAAACTGGCAAAAAAGGTGGGACTTCATGCAGACGAATTGGAAACGCTGCAGATTCTCAGCATCCGTTATTTCAAGCCAGAGCATCTTTTTACGCCAGCTGAGAAGGAAAGGGTCTCCGCTTTCTTAGAGAAGGCTAGAAAAAGTGAACGAGTAGAAGAAGCTCTTGGCAAGTTACAAGAGGGGGGAGTGACCTTAGATCGTGTCCATAGCGCAGCCCTTCAATCACTCTATACCTATTCTCATCTCATGAAAAAAGGGGAAAAACTCACAAAGGCTTTTAAAAAAATAGAAGATTTGACTCAAAAGTTGAACCCCCAAGGAGAGCTAACCGAGCCCATGAAAAAGAAAATCTCTTTAAAAGAGATGAGGGCGTTAGAAAAAGTGGCACAAGTTGCCCCTATTTTGAGAGAGTTTTCAAAGCTCGGACTTGAGCTTGGCGAAGAGAGTAGAACCCTTAGAAAACAGATCAACTTAACTGAAAACACCTTGAATCGTTTGCATAACCTGATTGACAAAGAAAATCCTCCGACGCCCCTAAACTTTATCTTCTATGATCTCCCCAATTTTACCGCTACCAAACCCTCTCATTTAAATCCTTTTGTTCCCCTCATTTTCCGTTATCTCCTAAGAACAGATATTTCCCATGCATCCTTTAGCTACCGCAACTCCGAAAAAAAAGAGATGGAGACACATATCTTAGGAGAAATGGTTCAAAACCGACGCTCGTTAACGAGTTATGCCTATAAGACTTTTAGTCCCGCTATGGATCAATTCTTTTTTAATTATCCTACAGAGGTGCAAAGTCAACTCAAGGCCTTTTATGGCCCAGATTGGAAAGAGGTTTTGGGACGTAAGTACCATCGGATTTTAATCGAGCTTTTAAAAAATCCCACCTATGAAGATCTTCCGAGCTCGGCAATCAATCAATTTATCTCCTCATTAGGCTTAGGGTGTATGCTTTCAGAAGGGCCCCTTCAAAAGCGTCTCCGCGTTTCCGAATATAAAGGATGTATCTGTACGGAGTATGTGATGAAGACGCTACGGCAAGCCTATACCAAACTGGAAAAACAAGTGGAAAAAGACTTTGCTTTAAGAGCAAAGCGTCAAGGAACCGAAGAGGAAGCTCCCAAGCTGCCGAACTTTCTCTCTTCAGAGCAGGTTGCTGCCTCCCTTTCTCCAGCAGGACTTGCCCGGGTCGTTCAAGAGAGTGGCGCTATGCATGAAAGAGCAAGACCCAAGATTCTGGGACAAGTCTTAGACTATCGAGAATACGCTATGGACAAAGCCCTTAACCTCCCCCTTCCTTGGAAAGGTAAATCATGAGCGGTATTTTTGTTGCTCTTGGGTGTAGAGATCATTTCCGTGAATGTCATTGACAACGACAGCAGGAAAGTTCTCGATTGTTAGGCGAAACACACTTTCAGCTCCGAGGTCTTCATAGGCAATGACCTCGGCCTCTTTGATGCATTTGGAAAGAAGGGCAGCGGTTCCTTCAACAGCTCCGAAGTAAACGGCATGATACGTTTTCATGGCCTCAATGACTGGGTTAGAGCGGCGTCCTTTTCCAATCATCCCTTTGAGCCCTTGCTCAATGAGTTGAGGTGTGTAGGCATCCATACGCGTTGCAGTTGTAGGGCCAGCAGAACCCATCACATGGCCCGGTTTTTTCGGTGTTGGACCCACGTAGTAGAGGATTTGATTTTTGGGATCGAATGGAAGCCCTTTTCCAGCTTTCATATCTTCAATAAACCGTTTATGTGCAGCATCCCTTCCTGTATAGATAACCCCAGAAATTGCTACGAGATCCCCTGTTTTTAAGTGGTCAACGTCTACTAAGGGTGTCGTGATGGGAATTCTCATAGGGATATTTCCTTCCCACGATGGGAGTGACAATCAATGTTTACCGCAACAGGAAATGCAGCGATGTGAGTGGGTCCCATTTCAATATGGATACCTAAGCATGTGGTATTTCCTCCAAACCCTGCAGGTCCGATCCCTAACCGATTGATTCTCTCAAGGAGTTCTTCTTCGATCTCTCTAAGTTCTGGATGGGGATTGGGTTGATCTAAGGGCCAAAGAAGGGCTTTTTGAGCTAAAAAAGCTGCTTGGGCAAAGGGACCTCCCAAACCAATTCCTAGAACCATGGGGGGGCTAGCATTGGGACCAGCCGCTTCTACCGTTTGTACGATAAACTCTTTAGCGGCTTCGAG
>JAKQGT010000203.1 GCA_029556005.1 Chlamydiota bacterium
GTTTGACTTCTTGCTTTGTAAGATTTTCCGGACGGAGTCCATTAGCAACCTCGGCAACAAAAGCTTCTACTTCTGGAGTTTTTTCTGTTAATAGACTCAGGAGTTTCTCCATCTGCACATTATCAAGATACTTAAGAGCAAATTCTCTTTCTAAGTGAACCAACAGATAGGCTGCTAATTGGGAATCTTTTTCCACACAGGATAATAAAAAGTCTTGTAGCGAAGTAAAGTTTGCAAGAGAAGACCATTTTGAAAGTTTGACCAGTTCGAGAATGCTTTCATCTGACAGTAGGGCATGCAATTTCCGTTTAAGGGCATAGACCTCTCCTGTCATTAAGAGGGCCTCTTTAAGAGAGTCTGGTGAGCGCTCACGCGCGCAAAATTCTTGGAACAGCCCTTCAGGAGTGAGTGGCCAAATTTCTGTTCGTGCAAAAGTGCGAATCGCTTCAAAACTTCCTTCCGATAGACCAGGATAAAGAGGAAGAGAGATTTCTTTTTCCCTGTTGATAAACGTAAATTGCCGTTTTTCCAAAGGAAAACCCGGCACAGCCCTCTCTAAGTCAAAATAATGAAAAGCCACCAAGCAAGAAAGGGCCAAGTCACATTTGCGATACCCCTGCTCGACATGCGTTTCATCATAGAGTTCTTTGACAAGTTCTTCAAAAGACATCAAAAAATAGCGGGAGAGCATTTCTCCATTGCTTAGCAAAACCCGCTGAATTTTTTGCTCTTTGACAGGAAGGGGAAAGTGTCCCCCCTTATTTTCTTTGAGAACAAATGTAAAAAAAGTTGCCAAAAGGGCAAGGTTTAAGGTTCCACTGATGATCAGTACGTGGACTAAGATGCGCGAACGTTTGGCAAGTGGATTTTCAAAGTGATCCTGCTTCATCGCTCCCTATTTTACTTAAGGTTAGTAAAACATTCTATCAAATTTTTGTTGACTTCACCTCCTCAATAGCTTTATGTAAACATAATATGAAAACGAAAATACTAGCTCTTTTCCTTCTTGCCATCCTTTTTACGGGCTGCTCCCAAAATCCCAAAGCCCTTTCTTTAGACAATGCCAACGCATTCCTCTATGAAACCACGCGTGAAAATGCAACACTCACCCAAAAGGATGTAGAGCTTTTTCAAGAGTTTTGCCCTATTTTTGTCATCGAGCAAAAAGATAAACTCTATAATCGTATTGGGGAACCCAAAATTAAACGGGGGCCTCAAAATAAGCTTGAAGCTTTTGTAGACCCCGCTTTTCACACCATTTATGTCCAAAAACGGGAATTTTTTACCCAAAAAGGGCAGTACACCAACTTGATCTACCGTGTCCACTTCGAAAAAGTCCCTTACGGACTCCGCCCCTTTCAGATCACTGCAGGAAAAAATGTCGGGTTACTTGTCATCATCACACTTAACGAAAAAAAACTTCCCGTGCTCATCACCTCTGTCCATACCTGTGGGTGCTATATTTCTATGATCCCGACTAATTATACACCTCCCGATTTTTTTCCCTCTGATTGGAAAGAGACTCCTAAAGTGCGTTATGGAGAACGCTACCCGGCCATGATTTGCTATCCCTCTCCCCTCCAAGGCAATGTCCATCCCGTTTTTTTCTTACGCCATGCGACTCATCGCGTTTCAGATATCTATGTAGAAAGTACAACGCTCATTGAAAAACAGTATCCCACTGTTGGAATGACAATGGTTCCCATGGAGTCTTTAGATGACCTCCCCATTCAAGGAGAAGACAAGACCCTCTCTTTTTACTATCAGGACCTCAGTAAAGGTTTTGTCCGTAATTCTCTCAAACCATTTGAATTTCTTTTCATCAGCTGGTGGGCCTTCGATCCCAATGTGGGTAACGATAAAAAATACGCCCCCTCAAGTGAATTACGAAAACAGTTTTATACCAGCCTCAACCCGGCTTATTGGAGAGAATCGGATTTATGGAATTTCCCCATTGCAGCCAAGTTTTGGGGTTGGGAACTTTAAGGAGAAAAAATGCTCAAAACCCTCATCAGAACTTGCGTGATTCTTTTTATCTCCAACGCTGCCTTCGGGTCAGATCTTGTAGATAACTGGTTAAACACCTACAACCCTCTCCTGAAACACTATGTTGTAAAAGGGAAAAAAGGGGGCATTGAATCGACATTGGTGAACTATAACGGTCTTCGCAGCGATCCTAACTTCCGGAAAGCTCTCTATGAGCTCGCCAGACTCCCTTCACTTGACACTCTAGAGAAAAAAGAACAACTCGCCATGTGGATCAATGCCTACAACATGCTTGTATTAAAAGTGATTGTAGAAAATCCTAAAATCCAATCGATTAAAGAGCTCGACTCCGCTTTTGGGAGTATTTGGAAAAAGAAAGTGGGGGTTGTAGCTGGAAAACAGTACACCCTAGATGAAATCGAACATGAGATTATTCGAAAAAAATTCAATGAACCGAGAGTCCATTTTGTTTTAAATTGTAGCGCCCTTTCTTGCCCTGATCTAGCTAACTACGCTTATGAAGGAAAGCACTTAGAGGAACAACTCGCCTATCAAGCAAAACAGTTCCTCAATAATCCGACCAAAGGGATGTCTGTTAATCCTTCAAAGGAAAAAATTTATTTATCTAAAATCTTCAAATGGTATAAAAGTGACTTCCCCCCAAGCGTCATCGATTGGCTGATACACATGGGTTTTCTGCATCAAGATACAGAAAATTACTCTACCAGCTATATGAAATACGATTGGGCATTAAATTCACTCAGTCAATAAGGAACGTACTCAGTCATGAAAAGTAGAAAGATCATAATCGCTATTCTATTATTAGGAACCTTTCCCAAACTTTTTGCTCTCAATGGGATGTATCACATCGGTTTTGGGCCTGATGCGAAAGGAGTCGGGGGGGCTGCTACAGCTTTCCCTCAAGACACTCTGACAGCCCTTGCGAACCCCGCAAATCTCGTTCCTGTAGGTAAACGGATAGACTTAGCTCCTGAATATTTCCGAGGAACGCGTATTGGAAAGATTCGCGGGTCGCAATTCCCCTTTAATGATGTAAACGGGGATATCGACCTTTCTAGAAATAAAAACATCGTTGCTGCAGAAGCGGGAATTGGATACACATTTTTAAATGATCGCCTAGCTATTGGGCTAACCATTGCCCCTCAAGCAGGGGGAGTGATTACATGGAATCAACCAGACCCTTTTTATCCTGCTGGTACACAACCTTTCCACATCGACGTGATGTATGTTGCCTTTACTCCGCTCATTGCTGCCAAGCTCTTTGAAAATGATTGGATCGGAAAGCACTTCTTAGGTGTGGGTGTCGACCTTACTCCAGCGCGCATAAAAGTGAGTGGAATGCAAGGACTGAGAGACCAATCAGGCTTTTTTGGAGGAACGGATGCTCCTAACTATGTGACCAATAAGGGTTGGGACTGGGCTTTTGGTTGGGCCGTAAGAGTGGGTTGGCTTTGGGAATTTCGCCCTTGGATTTCAGGAGGTCTCTCCTTCCGCACCAAAACCTACATGGGACATTTTGACCGTTACAAAGGACTCATTACCCCGCACGGTAAAGCGAACCTACCCGCCACATTTTTTGGGGGAATTGCTGTAAAACCTTTTGTACAAACAACGATTGCCCTTGACATTGGCCGTATTTATAACGGCAACGTCAACACCTTTTCTAACCTTCCCTTTGATATCTTAAAGCAAAATAATCACGGGGCCAGTAATGGAGCAGGCTTTGCCTGGGAATCATCAACAGTCTATAAAATCGGTATCGCCCAAGAAATTGCAGATAGTTTTGTTCTAAGAGCAGGTTACAACTATGGTCAACTCCCCTGGGATACAAAGATCGATGATGTCGTTTTATCAGCTCTTTTCCTTCCCACTACTATTCGCCACCACCTCACTTTAGGGGCCAGTTTAGAATTGGGAGCACAGATCCTCAATGCTGCCTTTATGTATGGATTTAAACATTCCATCCAGGGTCCTATATCTGCGCTTCAAGGAGGAGGCAAGTGTGAAGTTTCAACAGATCTGATCACGTTGCAGATAGGGTTTAGCAAGGTTTGGTAAGATGAAAAGTAGACTGGGGCTCTTTTTTCTTCTTCTCTTTTCCTTAAGCGCCCTTTGGGGAGATCTCCCTGAAGTATTTTACGGCATCTGTTACGACAAACAAGGGAAAGAACTTTTTACCGAAGAGCACAAGATCACCAAAGTCAATGGGACAATCAAAAAAATTCAAACCCTTTTTTTTCAAAATGCTGAAAAAAATCCGATGGCGATTGCCGAAAGTCTCTTTCATCAAAATAGCTTCCTCCCCAACGTCTATTTCCATCGCTTTAAGGACTCTTTTACCTCGCGCGCTGTTCAAAAAGGGAATGAAGAGATCATCCTACTCAAAAAAGAGGGGGAAAAACCCTATTACTTTGAGAAGAACTATGGCATTACCAAAGATATGGTTGTCGGACACGGATTCTACTTTTATATGATCGATAACATGCAAACTCTCTTAGAAAACCCCCAAATGACACTTCCCGTTCAGTTCCTCCTTCCCAATAAGCTTGCCAAATATATTTTCAAAATGTCTGCGACAAAAGATCCTGAAAACACAGATCAAGTGATTTTCACTTTAAAAACACAAAACGTTCTTTTACGCCTTCTCGTCCCGACGATTGTTGTGAAACTCAATCAAGAGACAAAGAGAATGATCTCCTATGAAGGTCCCAATACCTTCTTTTATGGAACAAAAGATATTTTTTATGTAAAAATTATATATACCGAAATGGCTTCAAAAATTGGATTTTCGGCTGGGCCAAAGCACCGCAATTCGTCGGTCATAAATGACCCCATATTTAATAATATGGGGTCATTTATGACTGGCAAATATCGAAAGCTTTCGCGTTGCCCAAATCCAATTTTTGAAACCATTTCGGTATACCATGACCATTTAGAAAAAACAGAGAGCCTACAATGAAAAACCCTATGCTAATGATTGGAATTCTTACTCTAGCTTGCATCCCTTTTGCTCATGCTCAAGAGAAACAGCAAGAGAAGAAGTCCTCTTATGAATTCCCAGAATACAGTGAGCAAGACTACCATAGTCTAGATGCTCCATCGTATGAGCTCCCTTATCAAGAAACAGGCCCTCACATTCAAGGTGAATTTCTTTATTGGCAAAATATCGAATCGAATCTGATCTACGCTATCGATCAACCTCCCCACGCAAGTAATACCGATGTCATTGGTCTTGAAGGGCACTTAAAACAAGTCACCTACCGTTGGGATCCCGGAGTCCGGGTAGGCGCCGGATGGAAGTTTAGTCCTGAAACCCTCGATGTCAGCCTGATCTATACTTACTTCCATAACGAAGGGGGAGATGCTGTTAAGCAACGCCCCGGACGGACTTTAAAAGGGGTATTTCCTGATTTTCTTGGGGATACCATTAGTGATATTTCTTCGACTGCTGACCTCATGTATCAAACCCTTGATCTCCAAGCAACCCACACCTTCCAATCTTCTAGTTCTTTTGTGATGGATTTTCTCTTTGGAGTGCGTGGAGCTTGGATCTCTCAAGGATGGAATACGTGTTATAAATCCAATAACTTGATCTTCTTTGATCCTTTTTCTGGCTTTGGACAGCGCTTCGAAACCCTCGTACAGAATACTTGGAAGTTTTCTGGTGCAGGACTCCGCACCGGACTTTCTATGGACTGGTTTATTGGATGGGGGATCTACGCCCATGTTCAAACCTCCATGTCGGCAATCGTGGGACGTTTCCGCAATAAACAACAAATTGATTCAACCACTCAAGTCCGTTATTCAAAAGTCCATCCCAGTGACACACGGATCATCCCTTCATGGGAAATCCTGTTGGGCTTAGGATGGAGAAAAAACATTTCAAGCTATGCCTTTAAAGTTTTCTGTAATTGGGAAATGAACCTATGGTCACGCTTAAATCAAACCTACTTCTATCCTGCTACAACAGTAGATGATTCGAAAGTGGGAAGCTGGTCCCGTGACTCTGTCAACTTACAGGGAATCACCGCAGGAATTGGTGTTGAGTTCTAGAGGGACATTCAAGAAAATTTTTCTTGATGCCCCAATAGCTTCAATCTGTTAGAATGCTCGGGTAAAAAGGTATTAACATGCGTGTCCCTTTATCCTGGCTAAAAGAGTATGTCAAAATCGACTTATCTAACGAAGAACTCTCCGATATTTTAACGTTAGCAGGGCTTGAAGTAGATAAAGTAGAGCAGACCCCCTTTACTTTCACCAAGGTGATTGTGGGAGAGATCAAAGAGGTAAAACCCCACCCCAACGCTGAAAAATTGAAAGTCGCTCAAGTTTTTGATGGTACGGAAACCCTTCAGGTCGTCTGTGGAGACCCAACCTGCAGCGCGGGAACCAAAACAGCCTTTGCTCAGATAGGGGCAACACTCGAACTCGATGGAAAACCTTTGAAAATTAAACGGTCAAAGTTACGGGATGTGGAATCTTTTGGAATGCTCTGCAGCGAAAAAGAGCTCGGCCTTTCCGACTATGACCAATCGATTATGCGCCTTAGCGACGCTGCTCCTCCTGGAACTGACCTCTCAGAACTTTTTGGGGACACCATCATCGAGGTCTCTCTTACACCGAATTTAGGACATTGCATGAGCATGGTGGGAATTGCAAGAGATTTAGCCGCCCTCTTAGATCAAAAAGTCTCCCTTCCCATCGTTCAACTTCACGAAGGAAAAGAAAAAATTCAGACCCAAGTAGAGATTAAAGATCCCCAAAATTGTTACCGTTATAGCTGCCGACGGATCCGGAATGTTAAAGTGGGGCCCTCCCCTGATTGGATGAAAAAACGGTTAGAAAATGCGGGAGTGCGTAGCATCAATAATGTTGTGGATGCCACCAACTATGTGATGTTAGAGCTTGGGCAACCCCTCCATGCTTTTGATTATAGCAAGATTGGCGGTGGGAAAATTGTCGTCGCATCGACTGAAAAAGACATTCTTTTTGAGACCCTTGATGGCACTCAGCGCAAAATCCCCCCTGAAGTGCTGATGATCTATGATGGATCACGCCCTGTTGCGATTGCTGGTGTCATGGGAGGGGCAACTTCTGAAGTCCAAGAAAACACAACCGATATTTTATTAGAAGCAGCCCATTTTAACCCTTCCGCCGTGCGCAAAGGGAGCAAATTACTAGGAATGCGGAGTGAATCTTCTGCCCGCTTTGAGCGTGGCGTTGATCCTGCAAGGGTCACTCTAGCCTTAGATCGGGCAGCTTCCCTCATACAAGGGGAACACTTTCAAGGAAAGATTGATGTTGAAGGGAAGCCTATCAAACAGCGTAAGCTCAAACTCCGGATTGCCCGTGTGAACCAAATACTGGGAACCAAACTCAGTCAAAGTGAAATCGAAGCTTTTCTAAAGCGTTTAGAAATGGATCTAAAACCAAGTGATGGGATAATCGAAGTTTTGATCCCGTCTTATCGCAATGACATCCACCATGAAATCGATCTCATTGAAGAGGTTGCTCGCATCTATGGGTATAATCATATCAAAAAGCGGGAAGCACGTGTCGTGAACTCTCCCCTTCCCCATGCAGCGATCTATCTTCTAGAAAACCACATACGGAGGGAGCTGATAGGAAGGGGACTCCAGGAGTTTCTAACCTGCGATCTGATCAGCCCTGAACTATCAGAACTAGCCGTTGAAAAATCCCTGGGAGAAAAAGAAGAGATTCATGTCTTGCAACCCAGCTCTGTTGACCAATCAATCCTGCGCACCTCTCTATTACCTGGCATGTTACAAGCGGTGAAACATAACTTTGATAGACAAAATTTTGATCTCTCTACCTTTGAAATCGGGCGCGTCCACTTCAAAGATAAGGGAGGCTACCATGAACGGTCGACTGCAGCGATCTTATTAACTGGAAAAAAACGTCCCCACCACTGGGGAGTTAAACCGGAAGAAGTGGACTTTTTTGATCTCAAAGGGATCGTGGAAAATATTCTTGAAGCTTTCTCTATTAAAGGGGCCTCTTTTGAACACGGAAATCTCAAAAGCTTCCATCCTGGGAAACAAGCGATTTTGCATGTGGGCACCCTCCGTTTAGGAGTATTAGGAGAAGTCCATCCCGATCGCTTACGTCAACTAGACATTGAAGAACGCGTATTTTTTGCTCAGATTGACTTGCACGACCTTCAAGAAGTGAAAGGGGGCATTAAACAGATGACCTCGCTCCCCCAATTTCCTGGATCAGAACGGGACTGGACAATCACCTTGAAAAAAGACTTTCCTATTGCAAAAGTCTTTAAAGCCATCGATAGTATTCCCTCAAAACTCCTGAAAAAATGCTCTCTGCTCGATCTTTATGAGAGTGATAAACTCGGAGCGCAGCAGAAAAATGTCACCCTCCGTTTTCTCTATCGCAACGATGAGCAAACGATTGAACAGCCCCAAGTTGAAAAAGAACATGAGCGCCTCACTTCCACCATTACAAAAAAGATCGAGGAATTCATTTTAGGATAAATGAAAATTGTTCGACTTTATGGATAGACTCATGGTAGGATTAGGGAAAATGCGCAATTCGAGGTTTTATATGAAACGATCTTCGCTATTTCTCATCCCATTATGCGGCGTTCTTTTGGTAGGATGTCAAACCTCCAATAAAGATAAAAATGACAACGTGGTCTCCCAGCGTTATATTCACAAATATGGATATGATGTTTCTAAAGAAGAGTGGGAATCTACTGGTTATCCCGGTCAAGTTGTCACAACGCTACGTAACGGGGTTACCCTCACTTCCTCTTATGAAAATGGCGTTTTACATGGTCCGACGACCTATACATTTCCCCATTCGAATACTATCGAATCTTTAAATATTTTCGAGCGTGGCAACTTAGTGAAAAAAACTTCTTACGACATTCGTGGGATTCCTCAGAAAGAACAAATCTTCCTCTCTCCCTCGCATGTAAAAATCACCCGTTGGTATCAAAAAGGGACCCCTCTAAGTGTAGAAGAATACCACAATACAGAACTTCTTGAAGGGGAGTACTATAACGAACGCAACGAACCCGAGTATCGAGTCACTAAGGGATCGGGAACCCGTATCACCCGTGACCAACACGAACAAGTTGTTGCTAAAGAACAGATTGCAAATGGTTACCCCATTCTTCGCGAAACCTTTCACCCTCATGGGATTCCCCATACAGTGATCCCTCTATCTGGAGGAAAGATCCATGGTGTAAAAAAGGTCTTTGCCCCTTCTGGAGAACCCATCTCGAGTGAGACTTATAAGCAAGATGTTCTTCATGGCCCTGCTACCTACTATCAAAACGGATGCCGCTATTTAGAAGTTTCCTATAGTGATGGGCTGAAAGATGGCGTTGAGCGTCATTTTGTTGATGGTCAGACAGTCGTAGAAGAAACGGAGTGGGTAGACGGCCATAAGCATGGCACCTCTGTCG